>NZ_JACJOY010000127.1:0-204027 GCF_014695815.1 Trichocoleus sp. FACHB-6 | reverse complement strand
TATTCGTTCTTTCCACAGTCCTCAGAATTTTGCTCTTCTACGGCGCATTGCTCTCAATGCCCTTAACCGAGAACAGACTTACAAACGTAGTCTCAGGCAAAAGAGTAAACGAGCCGCTATGGATGATGATTATATGATTCAAGTTCTCAGTTCTTGTTTTCTTGACCCTACCTTAGATTCTTCTGATTCCTTGTGTCAAGCCTGATTAAGATGCTCTTACCCTGCAATTCTTTTAAGGACAATATTTTATGAAACTTACTTACGATCCTAGATACAACGTGGCTTATATCTACCTACAAGAAAAAACAGTGCAGGTAGAAACCATGCAAAAAAAGGCGATCGCTTCCGGATCGCCTAAGTTTCAACAACCAACGTTTAATTCAGTTTTAGATCGCTTTAGTGCTTGTGATTGCTTAGCCACTTAGCAGCCACAATACCAAAGACGGCTGCAACCATTGGATTGCTCAAAAACTTGACAACCGCAGGCTGATCTGCTAACACTTCTTGGAAGATATCCGGGTGGCTGTGATAGGTAAAGGAAGCCAGTTTGCTGACATCATCAGCACTCATGTGCTTAGGGTTATGGGTAGAAAGTCCCAACTGTTGCTCAAGTTGGCGATCGCTTAATCCCCTTTGCTTCAAATGCTTGAAGAATTCCTTGGCTACATCATCGCGTTCGTTTGGTTTAATTTGCGCGATCGCTTTTTGCAATTCCGGTTCCATCTGCGCTGGCGGAATGCTGTTTGGATGCAGGGAACGTCCGAACAATTGACGACGCTCATCTCTGGAGGAACGTTGAGCAAAATCATCAAAACTTTGGTAATCCTTTGTCGGATCGCTAGGAGCATCTTCCAGAGATTCGCTGTTACCCCCAGCTAAATCGTTCATTATTTGATGCTTATATTGTTCGCTGCTGCTCATTTTTGTTATCTCCTGGTTCAATCACGAAAAAACTTATTAAATTTTGAGTTGAGACGCGGTTTAGAGCGTCTATAAGGATGGTTTTTGATGTCCTGTTGGACTATGCGCCTTGATACTGAATCTGCTTTGACTGAACGTCATACTTCGCAGTCAAAATCAGTTTCTTATCAGGTGCATACATCAAAACAGTTAAATCCTGGTTTGGGAAATTCTTGTGGAATCCTTGAACTAAAGATTTGGATAAATCTTTAACTTCATTTGGACGCACTTGCGGCGAAATTACAACCCCTAATTTGTTGTTATCCCGCACGTAAGCATCATTAACCAATCCTTTAGCAGTCTGCACTACCCAATTTCCGAAATCTTGGCCTGCTACTGTGCTACCGCGTTCTAACAGTTGATAGCTGGGTTGGCTATTAGCAGCAGATGGTAGAGTAGGTTGTTTAGCCTGAGTTGCACTAGCACAAGAGGTGGTAATGGTAAGAACCAATACCAATGCTAATGCAGCCAAAAATTTTCGGCTTTTTTGAAATAAATTCATAGGCTTGTCCTCAAAAAAATAGCGGTTTTAAAAGAATTATCGGTTGTTTTGTTGGCGGTAATCCTGTTACAGGGCTTAGATAATCTTGCAGCTACCTAAACCCTGCATCAGTAAGACTTACGCCCGATCGATCAGATCTTTAGCTTTATCCTTGAGGTCTTCCCCAGTGTGGCGAACTTCAGCCTCAGCTTGCTTAGCTTTACCTTCGGCTTTATCTTCCGGATCGCCTGTAAGATTGCCTAGTGCTTCTTGGGCTTTTCCTTCAATATTTTTGCCAGTTGCATTTGCTCTATCTTCTACACTCATTTTCCTTCTCCCTATTTTTTTACAGCTTTTATTTTGAAAATGCGTTGAGTTTTTCACCGCTATCTTTTTGCTTATGTATTAAATGTATCTGAAATTTTTTACATAGCCTTCTGTCGTCAGGCATACTAGGTGGGGATCAATATTTCTTACTCTTTATATATGCTTAAAGACTGATTAATTGATATTTCCCAAGATAGATGTCGGCTCACTCCTCACACAGCAGCGTCCGCATAATGATTCAATTGTAAATATTAAAAACCCGGTTTCTTTAGCAAACCGGGTTTCTCAAGAGGTAACTATTACTTTCTGGTTTAATCCAGATAACCAATAAGAATGTCATCCTCGCTATAGTTTGAAGCGATTGGACGAAGACCAGACATTAAAATGGTTTCAGAAACTTTTAGTTTACTGGAGGTAATTGGACGTCCCATCAAGGAGATGGTTTCAGAAACTTGCAGGTTACTTGACGCAATTGGACGAACTCCCGCCAGATTGACTGTTTCAAGAACTCGGAAATCGCTAGAAGCAATTGGACGAATACCCGCCAGATTAATTGTGTCCGAAATCTGAAAGTTCCCTGAAATTGTTAGGTGATTGGAATCTGAGGATTCGGCTGGCGCGGGTAACGGAATGACTTTCGTCTTATTGTCTCTATTCAGATTTTGGCTTTCCTGAATTTTAACATTATCGACTTGAACTGTGGTTTCTCCGTTAAGTTTAGGATTGGCAATCTTAGGTTGGGTAGGATTTTTCACTTTAGCAGTGCTGGTAATGCTCATGATTCCACGCCTCTCAATTGTTAAGTGACTGCGCCAATAATGTAGAAAAATTCCGAAGTTTGGGTTGATCCGGTTAATCTGAGTGTAATTTAAAAAAACATAGAAAACTATAGATATTTTGATGGTTGTATATAGAAAATATAAATGGTTAAAAATTATTAAAAAAGGACTGAGGATGAGGAATTGGTGAGGAGGTAAGACTTTTTCCCAATCCCCAGTCCCTACTTCCCGGCATCGACTGAGCAAATAGCTACCATAAGAGAGTGGTGTCTAGCGATCGCTAAGACTCCCTTTGCACAAAAAGTGATTTTTTTAACACTGTATGGCGCAATTTTGTCTGGAAGCTCCCTTTAAACCGACAGGCGATCAGCCGCAAGCGATCGCGCAACTGACTCAAGGCGTACAAAGAGGCGATCGCTTCCAAACCCTACTGGGAGCGACGGGAACCGGAAAGACATTCTCAGTAGCAGCGGTTATTGACAAAGTAGCCAAGCCGACGCTAGTGCTGGCGCACAACAAAACCTTAGCTGCACAACTGTGTAATGAGTTGCGGGAATTCTTTCCCCATAACGCGGTGGAGTATTTCGTCAGTTACTACGACTACTATCAGCCAGAAGCATATATTCCCGTCACCGACACATATATAGAGAAAAGTGCAGCCATCAACGACGAGATTGATATGCTGCGACATTCGGCGACGCGATCGCTTTTTGAACGCCGAGATGTTATCGTCGTTGCTTCCATCAGCTGTATTTACGGTTTGGGGATTCCCTCAGAATACCTGAAAGCCGCAATTCCCCTAAAAATGGGAATGGAAGTCAATCAACGCGAGTTGTTGCGAGACTTAGCCTCAGTGCAATACAGTCGCAACGACATGGAAATCGGACGAGGACGTTTCCGCGTTCGGGGTGATGTCTTGGAAATTGGCCCCGCTTACGAAGACCGAATTATCCGGGTAGAATTTTTCGGGGATGAGATTGATGCGATTCGCTACGTTGACCCGGTGACAGGCGAAATTCTTCAGAGCATGGATGCTTTGAATGTATACCCAGCGCGTCACTTTGTTACCCCAGAAGACAGACTCGAAGCCGCTTGCAACGATATTGAACAGGAACTCAAAGATCGGCTGGAAGAATTAGAAAAAGCCGGGAAATTACTAGAGGCGCAACGACTAGATCAGCGCACTCGCTACGATTTGGAAATGTTGCGGGAAGTAGGATATTGCAACGGCGTTGAGAACTACTCCCGACATTTAGCAGGTCGGCGTGCGGGAGAACCGCCAGAGTCTTTGATTGATTATTTTCCCAAAGACTGGCTGTTGGTGGTGGATGAATCTCACGTTAGCGTCCCGCAAATCCGGGGGATGTACAATGGCGACCAAGCGCGAAAAAAGGTGCTGATTGAGCATGGTTTTCGCCTCCCCAGCGCTGCTGATAACCGTCCTCTGAAGTCGGAGGAGTTTTGGGAGAAGGTGAATCAGTGTATTTTTGTTTCTGCGACTCCCGGTAACTGGGAGATCGAACAGTCAGAGGATCGGGTAGTACAACAGGTGATCCGTCCGACTGGCGTACTCGATCCAGAAATTTTTGTGCGTCCAACGGAAGGACAAATTGACGATTTGCTGGGTGAGATTAAAGATCGGATTGACAAGCGCGAACGGGTGCTAGTCACCACTTTAACTAAGCGCATGGCGGAAGATTTGACGGAGTATCTGCAAGATCGGGGGATTCGGGTAAGATATTTGCACTCGGAGATTAACTCAATTGAGCGGATCGAAATCTTGCAGGATTTGCGAGAGGGTAAGTTTGATGTGCTGATTGGGGTTAACTTGCTGCGAGAGGGTTTGGATTTGCCAGAAGTCTCTCTGGTAGCGATTTTGGATGCTGATAAAGAGGGTTTCTTACGCGCAGAGCGATCGCTTATTCAAACTATTGGTCGTGCGGCGCGTCACGTCCGGGGTCAAGCTATTCTCTATGCTGATAATTTCACCGATAGCATGATGAAAGCCATTGACGAAACTGATCGGCGGCGGGGAATTCAGAGTGCGTACAATCGAATGCACAATATTACACCCCAACCGATTATCAAAAAAGTCAATAACTCCATTCTGGCTTACCTAGATGTCTCGCGGCGGCTGAATTCTCAACAGTTGGAAGAAGCTTACGAACAGGTGGACGATTTGCCTTTAGAGAATATTCCCCAGTTGATTACTCAACTGGAAGCACAAATGAAGGACGCGGCGAAAAATTTGCAGTTTGAGGAAGCGGCGAAATATCGCGATCGCATCAAGCATCTGCGAGATAAACTGCTAGGTCATTAAAAACGCGATCGCACTCTACTCATCCTCAAGGATAAGTTGCAGATGCGATCGCGCCTCTTATCAGCTTCCTCGTCTCTCTTCTGAATATTCACGTTCTAACGAGTCTACTTTTGAACAACAGTCATCATCATAGTAATCAGGCTCGTACTCCCATCCACGACTCTTATCTTTGCGATTTTCCTGTTCAGCGTGTAAATATTCTAAGGTGGTCAGCCTCTTATTCAGCGCTTCAATTTGGTCAAGCAGACCACTCAGAAAGTCTTCCTGAACAGAGAGTAATATCGGAAGTTCCTCTCTGAGTCCTTTACTTTGCGTTTTTGGAGTATAATTTTTAGGCATGAGAATTCCTCCTTGGTTTAATACACCATGTGGATTTCAAGACAGAAAAAGAAAAAATTGGATTCTCAAACGGATTGATGCCTGCCAGGGCCGCCGTTTCAAGATTCGGGCTTACTAATTAGCATCATCTGAATGCCAGTTCAGGTGACGCTTGTTATTTGTACACACACCTTATACCAATTCTCCATGAAGATGCACTAACTTAGTAGAAGTAGAGCCAGGGTGGCAAAAGTATGGGGAATCAATTTCGAGTAGAAGTACATGAGAGTATCGAAGAACTACGACATCGATTAGCTCATGCACGAAGCGCGACCACCAAAGAAAGACTACAGATGCTCTATTGGCTGAAAACTCAAGCGATTAGAACCCGGCAGGAATTGTCGTTGCGACTAGGACGAAATGAATCCACAGTATATCGGTGGTTACAACGATATCAGCAAGGCGGCATCAATGGGTTGCTAGAAGTCAAAACGCCGCCAGGAAAGCCAAGTTTAATCTCAGCTGAAGTCACAAACCAACTGAAAGAACGTTTATCTCAACCTCAAGGATTCAATAGCTATGGACAGATTCAGCAATGGCTGGCTCAAGAATGTCAAACCGTACTGGCTTATAAGACGGTACATAAGATTGTGCGCTACAAGCTTCAGGCGAAATTGAAAGTAGCGCGTCCGCGTAGCGCCAAAGCTAACGTAGAAGTGCAAGCCGCCTTTAAAAAAAACTGCCAGACATAATTCGCGTCTTTCTTCGCTATTTAGCAAGCGCCAAATCAGTTCGCTACTGGTGCCAGGATGAGACTCGCTTAGGGCTCAAAACGCTTACTGGACGTAAAATTACCCTCAAAGGAGTTAAACCTGAAGGGATTGTGAGTTGGCAGAGAAATAACTTTTATCTTTATGGTGTAGTAGAACCAGCAAGCGGCGATAGCTTTTTCTGGGAATTTTCCCACCTAGATGGTACCTGCTTTCAAGATTTCTTAAACCTTTTTTCCCAACTCCATCCAGACAGTTTAAATTTGATTCAACTGGATAACGGCAGTTTTCACAAGTGTTTGGATTTAAAATGGCCCGATAATGTTATTCCCATTTTTCAGCCGCCCTCAAGTCCGGAGCTGAACCCAATCGAACGTCTGTGGGAACACATTAAGTACGAATTGTCTTGGGAACATTGTACGAATTTAGATGAATTGCGCCACAAGTTAAAGCTGGTGCTTGATTCTCTCTCATCGGAAGCGGTTGCTTCTATCTGTGGTTGGGATTACATTGTTTCGGCTTTATTAAGTGCAACTTCATAGAGAATTGGTATTAGTAATTGGTTTGTAGATAATTTTAGCATCCTTACTGAATCTTATATAATAGGTAGCATAACGTATCTATTGGGCGCTGTCATACACTATAATTTTGCATAGAGAGCAAACAGATTAGCCTAGAACTGTCTAGGTAAGCACAAATCCCTATCAGGGATTGAAATATGCTTCCTATAATCGCTATTGGCTCTCTTAAGCCCTTCTATGTAAACTGTATCTCTAATAGAAGGGTGAACAGATTACCGGATAAATGTCTAGGTAAGCACAAATCCCTATCAGGGATTGAAATATGTGAAGAGGCGTGATCGCGCCTCTTTTTTCTTTCTTCCTTATCCTTTTCATCTAAAGAGCGGTTCAAAAATTCAAAGTGCGATCGCACTTTGGCTTAATCAATGAAGTGAAAATGCGATCGCATCTCCCTGGCGAGACTGTCATCTGAAATTGTGCAAACTTTCTGAGGGGGCGCGTGTCACCCCCTCAGGATTCCCTCAAAAATCTGCAAGAAAAGATGCAGGAATATATTGACAACGGCGTTCGCTTAGGATGGCTGATTGACCCGAAAACTAAGCAAGTGGAAATTTACCGTCCAGGGCAAGATGTAGAAGTGTTGCATCCCACAACTGTATCTGGCGAGGATGTGTTGCCAGGATTTGAGTTGAATTTGAATAAAGTTTTGTGAAGTGCTTTCGGCGCGCTGGAGAGCCATCCAAATCACGCAATTCAATTCTCTTCAATGCGATTCTTTTATAGCATCGCGCCCAGCAAATTAGCAAGAATCGCTTTGCGAACCGCAAGCCCGTGGCGTACCTGATCGAATATGCCTACTCGCCTGTCATTATCTACATCACTTGACAACTCAAACCCACGAGGTAAAGGGTGAAGGATCGTTGCTTGGGGTGACAAATCCTTGAGAAATGCCAAGGGAAAGGTAAACCATTGATGATAGCGTTCATATTCTGAAATATCGGCGAAATCCTCTAAGAATGTACCTCCAGTAAAATATAGTACGTCATCATTTAGTGCATCTGACAGGCTAAGGCTGTGCTGAAATGTAGCACCGCGATTTTGGGCAATGGATTGATATTCTTGCTTCAGTGCTAACTCACTGGGACAAATCATCAAAATTCTAGGTTGCAATGGTGCTAACAATAAAGCAAGTGAATTAGCACAACGGCTTGTTTGTAAGCAACCAATCAAAGATATTTTTAAATTTTTGAGGTCAGGACAATTCTTCTGGATTACGGAAAAATCTGCTATAGCCTGAGTTGGATGTTCGTTATGACCATTTCCAGCATTGATGACCGGAATTTTTACCAGTTCGTTGATTTGGGTAATTAATTCCGAGTTGGAAGAACGAACCACTAAACAATCGACATAACATTCAGCTGTATGGCAAAAATCACTGAGAGATTCACCCCTTAAGCGGCTATCTCTGTAGCTGTCGGATAAATCAAGAATGTTGGCACCCAGCCACATAGCTGCTGAAGAAAAGGAATTTTTAGTTCGATGACTAGGCTGTTCAAAGATTAAGCCAACAATTCGCTTAGGCTGTAGGTTAAATTGCTGAGGAAGCAAATTATTTTCTAGAATTTTATGTGCAAGGGCAACAATTTCTTCTACCTGCTGCATCGGAAGCTGCAAAACGGAGAGAATACTATTTACAGTCGTTTCCACCTGAATGCTCATGGTTTAGTTTTAGGGTTTTAAACAGACACTCTCACCCAGATGATTAGCTGATGCTGCCCGCTTTACTGAGTTTAATGGTGCGATTATCTCGCCATAAGTTGCCATAGAGGGATTGTGATGAATCGTACTGCGATCGCTTGTGCAGTTCTGGCGATCGCAATCTGGAATTTCCGCCGCCATCAGTCCAGTTATACTCGGTTAAACGTGTCGCGCCCGCAGCACACCCTAAGCTTACCCAACGCCTCTAGGTGAGTAACAAGACTCAGTTTAATCGTGGCATCAATTTCCTTCAACCGCCCAGCCACATTTTGAGGGTCGATTTGCGACCGATGGCGATCGCGATTGATCTTTGAAAATGACAAGTGCTGTCTAAAGATATTTAAGATTTGTTTTAAGTTACTGCGGTTTCCTGGGCGGGGGGCAGCAATTGTCTACAATGTTGGCAATTTGCACTGCTAGATTTTTACTCATTGGGTTGCTACTTTAACCATTATTTTCAGGCATACTTAGAGACATGGAGGAGCATCACCCAGCAGAGGGATGTCATACCTCTGAAGGAAGACCCCTTATATGAGATTTTCTGAAAGAGGATGTTAGTTGATTTTACAGTCGCCATCCCGACCTATAACGGGGAAACCCGCTTACCGGAAGTTCTGGACAGATTGCGATCGCAAACTCACACCGAGAACTTTGTCTGGGAAATTCTGGTTATTGACAATAACAGCACTGACAATACAGCAAAAGTTGTTCAAGACTACCAAGCCAACTGGTCTAAAGTTTATCCTTTGAAGTATTGTTTTGAACCCCGCCAAGGATTAGCTTTTGCCCGCCAACGTGCAGTCCAAGAAGCCAAAGGCACATTTGTTGGGTTTTTGGATGACGATAACTTACCGACACCGACATGGGTTTGGGCAGCCTACAATTTTGGGCGCGATCGCCCGAAAGTTGGCGGTTATGGCAGCCGCATTTATGGCGAATTTGAAATTACACCCCCAGAAAACTTTGAGAGAATTGCGCCACTACTGGCAGTAACTGACAGAGGTGCAAATGCTCTGCTATACGAACCACACAAAAAGTTATTGCCGCCTGGGGCTGGATTAGTTGTACGTCGCCAAGCTTGGCTGGAAAATGTTCCCCAGCAGTTTATTCTTCATGGGCGAATTGGAAATAGTATGCTTGCCGGAGAAGATTTGGAAGCGCTATTACATATTCAACAAGCTGGATGGGAAATTTGGTATAACCCCCAAATGTGTCTTTACCATCGCATACCTCACTGGCGTTTAGAGAAAGAATATCTCATCAAACTATGCCGCGGCATTGGTTTGAGCCGCCACCGAACTCGGATGTTGAGCGTTAAACCTTGGCAAAGACCTCTAGCTTTTTTTGCCTATATGCTTAACGATATCCGTAAAATATTATTCCATTCAATAAAATACAAAATGGCAATAAAAGACGATCTTATAGCAGCTTGTCAGATGGAGCTTCTTACTAATAGTCTAATTAGCCCTTTTTATATTTGGAAAATATCTTTAAATACCTCAAAAATAAATATTGATTAAAATTAGTTGAGATAATTCAATGCTGATTTGGTTAATCTTGTCAATGTAAAAAGCTTTACTTTATCTTCATTTATGAAGTAAGAGTATCGCTTAAACTGGTATTTAGCTGGGCAAACAGTAAAAAACTTACTCTAAAAAAGTAAGCCTTTCGCTCAACAAGCACTGTAGATACAGCCAAACGCATTAGTGTGGCAGATTATCAGGGATCTTCAGGAAAATTGTTTCTAGAACTACCCCTAACATTAATTACCCAACGCCATGAACATTACGACAACAATTCCCTTTGTGGATCTTCACCTTCAACACCAGCCAATTCAAACTCAGATGGAAGAGGCGGTGCGGGGTGTAATCCAGCGGGGAGATTTTATACTAGGTAAGGCTGTAGCTGAGTTTGAGGCGGCGTTTGCGTCAGACAGCGGAGTATCTTATGGTATTGGGGTAGCTTCGGGAACAGATGCGATCGCTCTCGGATTAGAAGCCTGTGGCATTGGTACTGGTGACGAAGTAATCTTACCTACCAACACCTTCATCGCCACCTTGATTGGCGTTATCCGCGCTGGTGCCAAACCGATTTTAGTTGATTGCGACCCCCAAACCGCCTTAATTGACCTCAAAGCCGCAGAAAAAGCCATTACTCCCCAAACCAAGGCAATAATTCCCGTACATCTCTACGGACAAATGGTATCGCCGCGCCAATTGCGAGACTTTGCCGATGCCCATAACCTGATCATATTTGAAGACGCAGCCCAAGCACACCTAGCTGAAAGAGAAGGTTATCGCGGTGGTTCCGTTGGCAAAGCAGCAGCCTTTAGCTTCTACCCCAGTAAAAACTTAGGCGCATTGGGGGATGGAGGCATGGTTATTACTAACGATGAAGCAGTGGCGCAGAAAATGCGAAGTCTCCGCAACTACGGTTCCCCCCGCAAATATTATCACACCGAACCTGGAACCAATAGCCGACTCGATACCCTACAAGCAGCCGTACTCAACATCAAACTCCCCCATCTTGCCGACTGGAACTCCTCACGCAACCAAGCTGCTGCCAAATACGACACCTTACTTGAAGCACTGCGTAGCATGGGAATTTTCCCCATGCAGAACCAAAGCGGCAAAGGTCACATTTATCACCTTTACGTCGTCCGGATTACCGAACCCTGCCCCCTCGACAGGCAAACCATCCAAGACAAACTAGCAGCCATTGGCATTCAAACTGGAATCCACTACCCCATACCCTGCCATCTTCAACCAGCCTTTGAGAATTTGGGTTATCGCATGGGAGACTTCCCCCAAGCAGAAACCCTAGCCCAAGAAATTTTATCCTTACCCATGTATCCCGGCATCAGCGACACCCAAATCCATCAAGTCGTTGATGCCTTGCACAGCCTCTGTGTTTAGAAAAAATCATGAATTTTAACGCAAAAAATGCAAAGGTAGGCAGAGAATAACTTTGCATTTTTTGCGTTAAAAAAAAAGAAAATAACTAACAAAGTAAAATCATGCACATTGAACGAAAAAATCCCATTGCCATCGAACGCTACTTAGTAGAGACAGCCATCATCGGTCTACTGGTGATATTGTACGCTCCCCTAATCTGGTACTGGTACGATGGCTGGCTGCACAAAAACATCAGCATTGAACATGAATATTACAGCCACGGTCTAATCGGTTTACCTTTCGCCGCCTATATTATCTGGACGCAACGACAGCAGTGGCAACAATTGCCAGACAAAAATAATCTCTTCGGTGCCGCATTGCTGGGATTGGGAGGAGCATTGTATCTCAGTAGGATACCTGACCTGGTAAATTTATCTTTTCCTGCTGTATTAACCGGGCTTTGCCTGTGGCTGAAAGGATTACCAGGCTTGAAACTTCAAAGTTTCCCACTGTTGTTCATCTTTCTAGCAACACCAACCCAAATTCCCTACCTGCTTGCTCCCTATACCTTGCCCTTACAGCAATTTATTGCTGGGACAGCTGGCTTTATTCTGAATCAATTTGGCATGAATGTCACCGTCGAGCAAATTTACTTGTTTGTCGGTGGACGAATTGTGGAAGTTGCGCCTTTTTGTGCTGGTCTGAAGATGTTGTTCACCAGTCTTTATGTAGCTATGTTGTTGCTGTACTGGACTGGTGCATGGATTTCTCGCCGGACGACAATGTTGTTGTTAGTTGGTGCGATCGCCATCAGCGTCAGTGGTAATATCGTCCGCAATACCCTGCTGACTTTCTTTCATGGCACAGGTCAAGACCATGCTTTTGAGTGGCTGCACGAAGGGTGGGGCGGTGACGTTTATTCTGCCTGTATGCTGGGTTTAATCGTGCTTCTACTAAATGCCATCGAAAAATTTATCCCAGATGAACCTCTCAAGGATGAAGCATGAGACTGCCCAAGTTATTGCACCTTCCAGTTTCCCAAGTCGTCTTGCTGTGTTTTCTCATCGTGCTGATTGCAATTGGAGCAGTTCCCAGTTACTTGAGCGGAAATTGGGCTTGGGTAAATCCTCCACAAGTTACCAACTTCAAACAACTCAAAAGCTTACGACAGAATGGGCTAGCGCTTCCCGGATGGCAAACTAAACAACAGCAGGTCGAAACCATTGGCGGCCATAAATGGTCTATTCAGGAACTCCAGCGGGATGAAAAGAGTCAGGTAACTTTACTGCTTTTACCTCAAGTCAGTCAAAAGGATCAGCCAGAGGTAGAGTGGATGGATGTTAACGGCTTTATGGGAAGGGAGTTTCAGTATAGGAAGCTTTCGCAAACAGATAAGAATTCTAATCGTCGGTTTCAGTTTAGCTGGGATACAGACTCATACCGCCAGTTGCCGTTTACTGTAAAATCCACTTCTACGTCGTCAGCAGATGCCAAAGTGGAAGCCCGTTTCTTTCGCGGTTGGACTCAGCAGCAAACCTTCGCTGTTCTACAGTGGTACGCTTGGCCTGGAGGGGGCAACCCTGCACCCAGTACTTGGTTCTGGGCGGATCAAATGGCTCAGTTGCAACGCCACCGCTTGCCTTGGACTGCTGTTAGCATCCTGATTCCGATGGAACCTTTGGCTGACTTAGAAACCGCTAAGCCTCTAGCTGAATCACTCGGTCAAACGGTTCAAGCTGCCTTAATGGCAGACGTTTTACATCCAGCTAATCGCTAATGGCAATTGACAATTAGCAATTAGCCATTAGCAATTAACTACTGGCTACTGATTAATGACTAAAATTCCGTTGCGCCGCTTTACAGCCCTCTCCCTACTCAGTCTCCAAACGAGTGCTTACACGCTGTTGGGTGGTGTCTTCCTATGGACTCGACAGGCATCGGCAACACCTGTGACTGCACACCCTAACGCTCAGGCGCAGCTGCCGCAGGTTCCTGTGGTAGTGCCTCCTGCTCCCGTTGATCCCACGAGTCCGCCGCCACCTGTAGGCTATCCTACCCAGCAACCGCTCTTAGAGGGAACTCCGTCGCCGCAGTTTAGCCGCTACCAGTTAGGGATTGGAGATGTAATTAACGTTGTAGTTCAGCGCCCTCTAGGTGCCTACCGCTTGGGAACAGGAGATGTAGTTAGCCTTTTAGTTCAGCGTTTTCCAGATTTGAATGTTCAAACCGCTATTGATCTAGACGGCAACATAATAGTGCCGCTACTGGGAAGAGTATCGCTCAAAGGTTTAACTGTGCAACAAGCCCAAGAAAAAATTCGCTTGGGCTTAAACCGCTTTGTGGTTGATCCGGCTGTGACCCTCTCACTCTCTACGCCTCGTCCGGAATTGAATTTTCAAGCCCAAGTTAATCAACAAGGCGATATTGTAGTGCCGCAAGTGGGAAGGGTGTCAGTACAAGGTCTTACCTTGGAAGAAGCACAAGAAAAAATTCGCTTGGGCTTCAACCGTTTTTATATTGATCCTGATGTAACTTTAACTTTAGCTTCTGCACGTCCAACCCAAGTCACAATTAGCGGCGAGGTGGTGAAACCTGGTTACTACACACTAGGCCCAGGTTCTGTACTGACGGCGGCGTTGCTGACTGCCGGGGGAAGCACTAATCAAGCAGATTTGCGTTCGGTTTTGGTGCGGCGATCGCTCTTTGATGGCTCGATTATTGAGCAAAGGGTTGATTTGTTTACACCACTGGCTAACGGACAGGCTTTACCGAATTTGCGCCTACAGGATGGCGATGCGGTGATTGTACCGAGAATAGAAGTCGGCACCGAGCAAACCTATGACCGCACGCTGGTTTCTCGCTCCACAATATCCCAGCAGCAGATCAACATCCGAGTTTTGAGCTACGCTGGTAGGGGAATTGGGAATATTACCTTGGCTAATGGTAGTAACTTTGTTGATGCTTTAAGCGCACTCGTCCCAAATCCAGACAATGCGAATTTGCGAGAAATCGCCTTGATTCGCTTCGATCAGGAACGCGGCAAAGCTGTCACCCAGAAAATAGACGGGAAAGCAGCTTTAATGGGAGATGTTTCTCAAAATGTCCCCCTCCAGAATAACGATGTTATCGTCGTAGGTCGCAGCCTTTTAGGTAAAATTTCCTATGCTTTAACTACCTATACTGCACCCTTCCGAGATATATTGCAATTTTTCTTGTTTCTAAGGCAATTTGGAGAAGAAACCACTATCCTGTTTGGTCCGGGGGGGAACAATTCGGACTCAGGAAATTAGGTGAAAAATTGCAACTTTATTAAGAAAGAGGAAGGGAAAATGCTTAACTAATAAAGGTAAAGGTACTAAAAATTATTGAGGTTGATTCTTAATTTCTACGTCATAGATTCTATTTCTTAATCCCTATTTCCTAAATAGCTTCTTCTAAAACGATTATGACTCCTCCCATTGTCAAACGTTATTTGATTGCTCTCGATCAACATAAATTGATTGGATTAACTAGCTTTTCGATCATTGTAGCTGCCTCGGCTGTAGTGGGTATGCAGCCACCACCACCCACCCTTTACAGGGCTACAGGGGTTCTAGCATATAACGGGCCGATTGCACCGTTTTCGACGACGACACAAACGATTCAGCAGCAGGGGAAGGAACTGACTGCGGAGATGCTGCTAGCTGAGAATGTTGTCAAAGGGGCAGCAGCGCGAGTGAAGGTCGATCCGAAGCAAATTGCTAAAAATGTAGAGGTGAAGCTACCGAAGGAAGATGGGCCAAACGTAATTCAAGTTGTTTATGTCGATAATGACGAGAAGCGAGCAGCTGAAACTGTAGAAGCGCTGAGGCAGAAAATGGTGGAGCAGAGCCGTGCGATTAATAGCGCACGGTTACTAGAAATTATTAAATCTATAGAGGCGCGGTTGCCGAAGGTTAAGCAGGAACTCCGCGAAGCTGAACAGAAACTAGAGCGGTATGTCCGCATTGAAGGGCCAGCGATCTTGGCGGCTCAGGATGGCACTACATTAGGGGGGATTACGGGATCTGAAGGGCAGCAACGTCAGATTCAAATGACGTTGGAGGGGGTGGATACCCAAATTCGTAGCATCCAAAACAAGTTGGGGTTAACGCCAGAGCAAGCTTACACGTCTTCTGCCCTGAGCGCCGATCCGATTATTGGCAACTTGCGATCGCAAATTTATCAAACTGAGACGCAGCTAAAAATTCTCCAGGGGGATTTGCGATCAGAACACCCGCAAATAATTCAGCTCAGACAACAGCTACAAGCCTACGAGCAACTGCTATCGTCTAGAGCAGCTGAAGTAATGGGTGGAAACGGTGTGGTAGCACCTCTACCTAGTGCCAGAATTCGCCAAGACAGCAGCCTCGACCCAGCACGGCAACAGCTGGCCAACACTTTGGTAAATTTACAAACTCAGCGCGAAACCCTCACACAGCAACTTTTGGCTAGCCGCAAGACAGAGCAGCAACTGCGTGCTGAGTATGTGAAAATTCCCAATAAGCAGCTGGAGCAAGCGCGGCTACAACAGCAGGTGGCGCTGAAACAAGGTCTATTTGATAAGATGCAGGCGGCTTTAGTAGATGCTAGGGCAGCAGAAGCTGAGACTGTCCCCAGTCTCAGCATTGCCGGATCGCCAACAGTCCTTGCTGGCGAAGGGGGAAGCCAAGGCTTACCGATGACGATGTTAATAGGAGCCTTGGTGGGTGTGTTGGTCAGCGGGGGCTTGATTTTCCTGCTGGCTATGCTAGATGGTACGTTCTACACGGTCGAGGAAGTGCGTGCAGCCCTGAAAAACCGGGATGTGCCGCTGCTGGGCGAATTGCCTTTTGTGACTATCCTCGATCCGCAGCTGGGCGAAACGCCAATTTTGCTCAAGCAAGATTCTGTTTATCACGAGTATTACGAGCGGTTCCGCAGTAATCTCCGGCGGGCGAGTGAAAAACCAGCCAAGGTGCTGTTGTTGACCAGCACGATCGCTGTTGAAGGTAAAACGGTGAGTGCTTATAATTTGGGAATCGCGTCCGCTTGTGCTGGCAAGCGTACCTTGATTATAGAAACGGATTTGCGATCGCCTTCTAGCTCCAAGTTTCTTAAGGTCTCGCCCGATCCCGCCGCCAGCGCCGAACCTCTCCGCTACTACGCGCAACTAAGCGAGTGCATCCGTTTGGTTCCAGACATTGAGAATCTGTACATCATACCTACTCCAGGCCCGGTGCGTAACCCTGCGGCTATTCTAGAATCTAGCGAACTTAGACGGCTGATCGAAGATGCGCGGGGTCGTTTTGACATGGTGATTCTCGACTCTCCTCCTCTTACCCGCTGTAATGATGCCCTAATACTAGAACCTTATGTAGATGGCATGGTTCTGGTGACTAGACCAGGATTTACTCAGGAAAGTATCCTAGCAGAGGCAATCGATCAGTTGAGCGAAGACGAACTGCCGCTGTTGGGAGCGATTATCAATGGTGTAGATAAGCCAATTGAGGTTGCAGATGTGATGCCGGAGGAGGACGAAACCGAGATCGAACAAGAAGAAGAATTAGAGTCTCCTACCCCTGCGAGAGAAAAAGTACCACCCCAGGTTATAAAGCGCTAACTAGATAAAAGGTAAAAGGCAACAAGAAAGACTCTTGTTGCCTTTTGCCTTAATGTAAGCGTCGTTAGTAAGAATTTGTTTCTGGATCTGGGGAAAACAATCCCAGCAGTGGTCCTAAGATTGCCCCAAAAACAAAACCCCCAGCGTGCGCCCAGTAAGCAATTCCACCACTTTCCATGCCGATGTTAGTTGGTGCATTTAGGCTGGCAACGCCATATAAAGCTTGCTGCAAAAACCAAAAACCTAGGAAGAAAAGAGCAGGGATGCGAAAAGTGGTTAAGAAAATGCCGAGGGGAACTAAGGTCAGAACTTTTGCTTGAGGAAATCTGAGAACGTAGGCTCCTAGAACGCCTGCGATCGCGCCACTCGCCCCCAAGGAAGGAATAGCAGAGTTAGCGGAAAAAAACCACTGACTTAAAGATGCCAAAACGCCGCAAGTAATGTAAAAAATTAAGTATTTAACGTGACCGAGTTTGTCCTCAACGTTGTTACCAAAAATCCACAAAAACAACATATTTCCTGCCAAGTGTAAAAAACCACCGTGCAGGAACTGGGACGTTACAAGCGTCAGCCACTCTGGTATCTGCTGATATCCTACTGTATTGGGACAGGTGCTTGAGAGTTGGCAGGGAACGACAGCGGCGACGCGGAAAAATCCCTCCAGCTGTTGTGGTTCTAAAGTCAGCTCATATAAAAAAACCAAAATATTCGCAGCAATCAGTCCATAAGTAACATATGGAGTGATGCGTGTGGGATTATCATCGCGTAAAGGAACCACAAGCGTTTTTCCTAACTATCCAAAGACTGGAAATAACATAACTTAATTTCTTTGTTGCTGTCTTTTGACCTCTGGATAGATATCTAGGATTAAACTCCATCTCTAGGGATATGGATCGCCGATGAACTCCTGAAAACAAAAGACCCCTCGCACATTCTAAAGGGGTCTAGTTATGGGGTTACGATGAAAGCCTGGAAAGATTACCAGCCTTTTTCTGCCTTTTCCATAACATAGCTGGCAACGTCCTCAATTTGTTGTTTGTTTAGACGCCCCTTGAAGGCTGGCATAGCATTTTTGCCATTTGTTACTTGGGTTACAATCGCCTCCATTGAGTTCATACTGTACTTATCTAGGGCATCTTTTTTCAAAGTTTTATTAGCCATAATAACGTTGCCGCCGCCCATGTGACAAGCAGAACAGTTGGCGCTGAAGATTTTGGCACCACTTACTGTATCAGCTGCTACTGGACGAGTCAAGGCAATCAACACAAGCGTAACCATCAGTACAACCGATAACAGTTTCCTCAACTTGGTTCTCCTATTTTTTATGGAGCAAGTCAATACAAAAAAGCCTTGCAAAACTATTCTAAGATTCTGCAAGGCTTTTTTGTTACCAAGGAGGAGAAGAAAGCTTAAACCTCAGCGGCAATTCTGAATAACGAGCGTCACATGGATGGTAAGGCTATCTTACCCGGCAACTGTGATTTTACCAACCATTCCAGCGCCACGGTGAGGTTGGCAATAGTACGTATAAGTACCTGGTGGTGTGTCTGCTGGGAAAGTTGCCTCGTAGGACTCACCAGGAGAGTAGAGTAACTTAGTGTGAGTCAGTTTAGTTGCTAGTGCCTTATCTCCAGTTGGCACTCCCTTATCATCAAAAACAGCATTGTGGGGAGCAAGTTTATTATTAACAAACTTAACTGTGTCACCGGGCTTAATCGTGATATTAGCCGGATCAAACTTCAGCAGCCCTTGGTCAGTACCCATTTTCACGGTGTAGCTGTCTGCTGATGCAGGAGAAACTGACATCACAAAGCTAGAGATTACTAGCATAATTGTGCAAATTAGTAAACCTATGCTTCGTGAAAATGTCATTTTCAATTTCATCGTTTCCTCCCAAAATTGACAATTTAATTTCTTTATCAATATTTTACCTTTATCTTTGACAAGCTGTCATACTATTTTTTTTCATAATTTTGCAATAGATGGCTGCATCCTTAAAGGAAGCGGGGGTCAAAAATTATTTGTACCCCATCCCGGTGCCTTCTGCGCTGCCCTGAGTATAAATCCGGCTATATTTTCCACATCCTGATGCGGCATCCAGCTTTCCGGCACTTGACGACACCAAAAGGTTTCTTCGCTGCCGTCATAGGTCATTGGTTCCCGCAGAAAGGCGACTAAACTGTTGATATTGTCGCGGGGTGGAGTGGCACCATGCAAGTCTGCTAGGGACAGAGACACTGTGGGATCGGGTAAGGTAGCGCCGCCGACGTGACAATTTAGACAGTGCTGCTCAAACAGTCGCTTACCTGCGGATAAATCTTCAGCGGAGAATTGGCGAGTCTGACCTTGCTCATCTAAGTCTAAGGAGATTGGCTCAGTAACGCGCAGGTACTGCCGAATATAGGTGTCTGCGGCAAACGCTGGTAAGCTGACCGTGAAGACCAAAAGGCAGATACCCAAAATCAAAAATAGACGGCGAAGTGAGAGTAATTGACGCAGCATAATAGGGGCGTGGAGTTGAGAGGCTTTTGAGTTGAGAAGAGTTGGGAGTTGAGAGTTAATTTAAAATTTATAACTCATAACTCCTAACTCTTAACTCAAGACGCGATAAATCGTGTCTTGAACAAATTTTCTCTTAGCGCACGGCTTTACCGCCGCCCCACTGTTCGCCTAAAATTTTCGGCTGGAGGAGGATGTGACCAGCGATCGCATACAGGTCATCTTCCGTGAGATTTCTCATCACTGTGTAAATATCGGAGCTTTCTGTGCTGGGGTGCAGCTCAGAGATAGGTGTTTCTCCGTCGTAGGTCGTGGGATGGTGCATATAATCCACCAGAGCGGCAATATTGTCACGTGGTGGGGTTGCACCAGCTAGGTCGTCTGGTGACAGACCGATGTTAAAATCGGTCTTCGTGACACCTCCAGCATGGCACTGAGCGCAGGCATAGTTAAATAAACGTTTGCCTTCTGCAACTTGTTTCAGGCTCAATGTCACCTGTTCCCCTTGACCGTTCAAGGGTATGGTGCGAACGTCTGGGTTCAGTTCTACTGCCATCGCTCGACCGACAAGTAGCACAAAAGTGCAAAATACAGTGGTTATAGCCAGACTTATGTATCGCTTAAGCATGGTTCTCCTTAAAAAGTTTTGCGCGAGTTTTTGTTCCACAACACAAGCTAAGGACTCAACCTTATAAACCGCTCTTAAGAAGGGTGCATAAGTGCCGACCCATCAAAAAGGGCGATTAGAAGCTTTGTCCGTTGTCAAAAAGAAAATCGACAGTAGAGGCTTAGGGTGGTTGGTCGGGATTAATTTTACCCTTCGTCAGCACCCGATCCCCGTTTTTGAGACAGAATCTTAGAAATAATAGCCTTGGCATCCTCCAGAGCTAGACGAGTCTGGGGGGTTTTATAGGCGATTCCCAACTGTTGGCACAGATTACAGACCTCCTCTACTGGGAAGCTGTAGTCTGCGGCGATTTCTGCAATTGACAGGTCTGCAAACCCCATGATGGTGCTTAGATGAGCCGATCTAATATCAATATCATCCCATCTGGCGCGATCGCTTTCCTCTCAAAAGGAAAAACTGGTTCTGTTGAGAATCGCTTCGCTTACCTAGAAACCAACTCTCAGTGCTTCTGGTACTGGCATCATCGACGGTACAGGGGAGATGGGTTGGTGCAGGCTAATTAGCTGCGCCAGAGTTTTCTTTAACCCAGTGCGAGGCACAATTGCGTCTACAAAGCCGTGCTGTAGTAAATATTCCGATGTCTGAAAATCATCTGGTAGCTTTTCGCGCAGGGTTTGCTCAATCACTCGCCGCCCTGCAAAGCCGATGGTTGCTTTTGGCTCTGCCAGTATGATGTCTCCCAACATCGCAAAAGAAGCTGTAACGCCGCCTGTGGTGGGGTGGGTGAGAACGGGGATATAGAGCAGTCTGGCTTCTCGATGACGCTCCAGTGCGCCGGAGATTTTCGCCATCTGCATCAGACTTAACATTCCTTCTTGCATCCTGGCACCGCCGGAAGCACAGACTATCACTACTGGCTTACTTTCCCAAGTCGCTCGTTCAATTAGGCGGGTGAGTTTTTCCCCTACTACAGAACCCATGCTACCGCCCATAAAGCGAAAGTCCATGACACCAAGGGCGATGGGCAAGCCTTCTAGTTGCCCCATCCCTGTTTGCACGGCATCCAGCAGACCGATTTTTTCTTGCATTTCGCGGATGCGATCGCTATATTGTTTGCGATCGCGGAACTTCAGCGGATCGCTGGGAGACAGATGATCGTCAATTGCCATCCAGGTATTAGCATCAATTAGCTGGCGGATGCGCTCATCGCTGAATACACGGCTGTGATGGTTGCACTCTAGGCAAACCATTTGGTTAGCGCGCAAGTCTTTGGTATAAGCCAGTACACCACAAGCCTCGCACTTCGTCCACAGCCCATCCGCAATTTCTCGCTCTTGTGGTTGTTGACTAATTGGCTCTGATTTTCGTCGATTTGCAAACCAATCAAATAAAGACATGAAGACCGTTAAATCCTTATTAAAAAATTAATTCTCTTGCGCCTTAAGGCTGTTCCTCAACTGGACTTAATATTAGCAGGGCTTCCCACTGATCTTGCGATCGCACTTGTAAGGCAGTAGGACACCCAGCACCAAAATAAGGTGCCACACCGAGGTCGATAATCCGACTAGGGATTTGATGACCGAGCAGCATTTGCTGCATTAATTCGGCTTCCCAGCGGGCGCAGTTGGTTCTCAGAGTAATCCAAGACACTGTTTCATCCCATTTTGCTATCTTTTGGTGTATGGAATGCTTTAATGATATCCAAAGATTTTACCACCACTGTTCTGTAGTTGCTGGGGATCGCCAAGGCAGGTAAGCTGGCAATTCCCTGACCCCTCTGCAAGGGTTCCATCAATGCGGAAGGCGAATCCCCTACAGAAACTCTTTTCTCGCTTCCAGTCTTGAGGGGATTAAAACACAGCGCACCAGCAAATCTAAATTCAATTGTAATAGAATGCGATCGCATTCTCCCCAACCCTTCTCTTTACGCATTTAAGGGGGTATAGAAGGGATGCGATCGCTCCAATGACTTTAACGACTATTTAGTAACTTTCGCATTTCCTCTTGTACGTTTACTGCAATCTGTAATTCTTCATCAAGTAACCGCCCTTCCTGACTTGATTGGGCGCTAATTTTCAATTCTGTCAGCGATAGGAGGTTATTGGTAAACAGGTCTTAATTACTAGCAATAAAATCCTTATTTAGCCGCAAAACTTTTTCTGTTTTCAGCGCTCGGACTACATCTGCTCTCGTGAGTCCCAAGGCATTTATTAGTTTTCTCCGGTTATCTATTTTGAATTTTATATTCCCTGCTTCTTCTAGGTCATCACTAACATTTATAGATTTAATAGCTGCATTATATTTATTAACTTCATTGAGCAAATTTATCAGCTTTTTTCTATCTTTGTTATCAATAGACTTAATTGCCCATGTAATACTACCTATAGCAGTTGTAATTGTTACAACTGCTATTATTTTGGGAAACTCAATAAAGTAGCCGAGAATAACAAAAAGAATATATACAGCAACGCTTGTAAGTAAGTTACCAAGTAAGCAACATACATCAAGATCGAAGTCTACGCCAGTTAGCCTTTTGAGTTCTCCCTGGCTAATTTCCAAAGCTTCTAAATCAGGCCGCATAGCTGCAAAATATTTTAGTTTTAAGTTGACCCCTACCTAGCTGATAGAAAACTAGGCAGGGATATCACCTCACATTCAGCTACAGAGTTTAATGCAGCAATTCCTGAGCGCGTTTTGTCAACGCTTGGGCGGTTAAACCATTAAATGCCATCAACTCACCAGCACTGGCTGTAGTTTCTCCACGCTTCCAGGCGAAAGTGTCGCGCTTGCAGCTACTCCGCAGCATGATCGGTTCCAGCATCCCGGAAGCGCCACCTGTGACACCAACCAGTGCATCGCCATCAAATAGCTTGGCAAATGCAGCATCATCTAAGAAACCGTCATCAGCTTGAGAACAGGTATCCCATAACACATCAGAGGGACGGTACAAACGGCGAGGATTGATAACGGAGACAATTCGCACGCCAATTTGTTCGGTTTCTAGGAAGGCGGCGGCTTCAAAAACAGGCATTAGCGTCATGTCGCCAATTACGGCAAAGACTACCATCTTGTCACCGGGGATTTCATGCAGCACAATGGCACCATCGCGCAAAGCTTGACGGGTTTGTTCAAAGGTTGTGCGAATTGGTAGTGGCGACTTACTAGCAGTAATGACAACTCCCTTATTCTTAGTTGTTAGCGCCCAGTCATAGCAAACTTGGATGCTGTTAGCGTCGGGGGGAAACAGGGGGAAAACGTTGCCATTCCGCATCATGGCGGCGAAATAAGCTTCAATTTCTGGACGTTGGTGCGTCCATCCGTTGCGCCCTTGCTCTAATGCTCCGGCGGTGTATAAGGTAATAGTAGAGGGAGTCGGACGGCGCAATTCTGCGATCGCTTGCGTCACGGTTTGCCAAATTGGTACACCGTTGATGGCGAAGGATTCGTAGGAACACCACAGGGTACGTCCTCCCATCAAAGCTATACCAGCAGCTAAGCCTGCACAAGCATCTTCACTTAGCGGTTCGTAAACTTGTCCGCCTGGTGCTTGGTTATACAAGTCGTCAACTGTGGGGTGGATAATTTTCAGCGCTTGGTTAATGTTGGCGATACCAGAAGCTTCGTTACCGTCGGCGTTGGTGACAAGATAGTTTTTGTCTATTTCTCCAACTTTTCCCACTAAACGTCCCATTGCGGTTGTGGAAACTTTAGCATCTCCACCCACGGGATATTCTTCTAAGGGAAGTTCGCCTAAGTCTGGTAACGGTAATTCAAATTCTGTCACGGCTGTTTTCGCCGCCGGGCCACCGCCGGCGTTGACGCAATTTGTCCTTACTAATTCCCATGCAGCAGGTGACAAAGCGCGCGTTTTCAAGGCACTGATAATATGGGGAGCATCCAGGGTATCTTTGGGATAGAGGTTGTGAGATTTTGCCCCTAGTGCGTGGACACCTGCACCTTTTAGCTGTTTGATGATAAATACTGTAAGTTTGCCGCCAAGGGCAGATTTTGCAGCTTTATCCACGCCGACGAGAACAGCTTTGGTAAATTCTAAGCGCTTCTCGAAGGAGAAGGCGGTACTATCGACGTAATCTCCAGGCTGATTTTGATCGTCATAGTCTTTGGCGTTGACTAAGATAACTTCTTCAAACCCGTTACCGCGCCAGTAGTTAATCATCTGTTCGTTGGATTTGGTGGACACCATGCTATGGTGTTCCTGGCTGTAGCCGTTCCAAACCAACACGGGTAAAAAGTTGGTGACATCCGGATAAGCGGTGTGGAAGTGTCCCATCCCACTCATAATGTATGGTTCGCCTAAACCGCCGTCACCGAGAGTAAAGGGGAAAAGTTTGTCGCGGTGGAGTAAAGCTGCTGCCATTGCGAAGTGTTGCCCTTGTCCGAGGGGACCTGCGGGGGCTAAAATGCCGGGAATGTAGCCGGAAAGATGTCCCAGGAGTCCGTGTTTTTCTCGGAAGCGATCGCGCAATTGTTGTACTGTTTCTATCCCCATGTCTTCTAGCGACCGATCGAGAAACATGGCACTATAAAATCCAGGGGCGTGATGTCCAACTTCGGTGATGATATTCTTGTGACCCAGCATCACCAAAGAGGCATAAGCTTCCGCTTGAGAAGCGAAACCTCCAGGGTGTCCTGATGCTTTAGAGGCTGTAACTTGCAGGATAAGGTACCGCAAAGCGTCGGCATAAAGTAAAGTTTGGAAGACAGCAGCCGGATCTGTGGTGGATGCGATCGCATCTTTCCCCTCTTCTATTGCTGGCGATTTCCCAAATTTCTCAAATTCTGGCATTTCTTCACCAAAATATTGAATTCCATCGCAAAAAGCAGGCTTATTAACAATTGCCTCTTGAATTGCTGTCATAATTACAGATACCTTTGGTAAATTAACTGCGCTTGAAGTTCTAAACGCAATGTACTACGCAACACGCGATCGCGCCGCGCACATCGAATCTCTGGGCTTGTTTTGATTTAACTTAAACCAAAAACAACTTTCTTTCGTAAGCTATACGAAGTCTCTGCTTCATTAGTCACTTAACCTTTGATCCTACAGCCTTATAGGCCTATAAAATCCTCGGCAAATTTTAATTTTAACTATTAAACCCTTGTTAGAAATACAACTTATACTTATTGGTTAATTTTCACTTAGGCTCAAAACAACTGGAAAAATGTTTAACGATAAACAGACAGTTCCGATTATCTATAGTGCGGCTGTAACTCAAAGAATCCGCTATTTTATGCAAAATTGCGATTCCCCGCCCACCGCCAGATTCTTTATTCGCTACTTCGGGTAGAGTCTTGAGTCGTTTTTCTAAATCAAATGGCGGCCCTTCATCCCAAATCCGGATCTCTAAACGTTCTGCAAACAGAGTAACTTCGATATCAATAGGCACGTCTGAAGGTTTACCTTTGTGGGCGTGGCGAACAGCGTTAGTAAACCCTTCTGCTAGTGCTAATTGGCACTGCAACCAAACTTTTTTGGGAATAAATGGTTGATTTATACTCTCAAACCCTGACAAAACACTGTCTAAAGCCTTGAGGTCTGTGGTAACTTGTAAACAGATTTTCTTGATTTCGTTCAACTGTTCAAAGTCCTTTAAATTAACAACATTTTAACTGATTATTTCAAACTAATAGCTTTTTAAACTTTTTTTAAACTCGATTAATCGCTAGATATTATACAACCACTAATATAATTAAATACATAATTTATCTTTTCTTTTAAAGCAATGTTTTAGAAGCAGCAACACACCATTTTTTCTAATAAAGTTAAATTTCGATATAACAGTTGCTGTAGCCATAAAATTTATTGCTGGTGGGCTGCATTTCCCTTTCTCTCTATACTAAGGAATACATGACAAGTTGATGTAAAGGGTGGTGAGAGCGTAAGTGTTGTGGTGGAGCAAGCGATCGCGCATTGCCTCAGACAAGCTAAATAGGTTATAACGGCGTACAGCACAGCCTTTGGGTACACAAACCTTTACTTAGATATTGCCGTATCTGCTTGGTTCTTACAAAAGGTTATTAAACTGGAAACAGAAGGCATTGCTTTGTTGGTATAACTTGTTAGATTTAGTGATGATGTGTCTCTTTCTTACCTGCATGGACATTTTTGAGTTTAATAGTGATGTTAATTATCATAATGCGAGTCAGTCACTTGTGGAAAGCAAAGGAAGACTTTGGTAGCCAATGACTATACTTGTTTATGATTGTCCATGTTTTTGGTTAAGTTTATTAAAACTCAACTGAGTTTCAGGTGTCATCTTTGAAGTTTAATCTGCCTGATGTCCATCTTAATCGACCTTTAGTCTCTCTGTCTCATGGTTCAAGTTTTGATTATTGATGATGACCCTGCGATTCAGCTATTGCTGAAAAGAACACTCAAAAGCGAAGGGTACGATTTGACGGTAGCAAGCGATGGCGAAGCCGGGTTAATTCAAGCCCAAGAGTTAAGCCCCGCTTTGGTAATTTGCGACTGGATCATGCCGCGCATGAACGGACTGGAGGTGTGCCGTCGAATCAAGGCAACGCCAGAACTTTCTACCACCTTCTTTATTTTGCTGACATCGATGGGTTCCGTCGATGATCGCGTTAAAGGGTTGGATGCTGGCGCTGATGATTTCTTGTGCAAACCCATTGAAATGAATGAATTGAAGGCGCGAGTGAGGTCGGGCTTGAGGCTGCACCAACTCAGCCGGGA
This sequence comes from Trichocoleus sp. FACHB-6, assembly GCF_014695815.1. NCBI lineage: Bacteria > Bacillati > Cyanobacteriota > Cyanophyceae > Leptolyngbyales > Trichocoleusaceae > Trichocoleus > Trichocoleus sp. FACHB-6. Next base: position 177,437 of record NZ_JACJOY010000127.1, on the reverse strand, counting down.
TTTGAAGCAGCAAAAACAGTTGCTGGAAGACGAATTAGCCGAAGCTGCCGAGTATGTGTGTTCCATTTTGCCCTCGCCCCTGTGTGATCCACCTGTAACCATCGACTCGCGGTTTATTCCCTCGCGACAGCTGGGAGGCGATGGATTTGATTACTATTGGCTAGATAAGGATCATTTAGTCATTTATTTGCTGGATGTAGCTGGACATGGATTGCGGGCTGCCTTACCCTCTCTTTCGGTGATGAATCTGCTGAAGAACCAAGTGATGGCTAAGATTAATTACTATCAGCCCAGCGATGTTCTCAAGGGGTTAAATGAAACTTTCCAGATGACTCAGCGCAATGATAAATACTTTACCATTTGGTACGGTGTTTATAACAGAATAAAGCGCACCCTGGTTTACGCTAGTGCTGGACATCCACCAGCAGTTTTAATCTCCGCCAAAGCTCCATTCTTTACCCAAGTAAAACGTCTGAAAACCCCAGGCTTACCAGTTGGGATGTTTCCGGATGTAGAATTTACCGATGATTTCTGCGAAGTGGAAAAATCCAGCACCCTGTACATTTTTAGTGATGGAATTTATGAAATCAACCAGCCAGACGGCAACATTTGGGGGCTTGATGCGTTTGTCCAACTGCTTACAAGCTGCCGCGACAAGAGCGAGAGTAATTTAGACCGGGTATTGCGTTCCGTTCAAGTTGTAAACCCTAAAGACTATTTCGATGATGATTTGTCTTTGTTGCAAATCAATTTTCCTTAGTCCTTAGTCGTTGGCTAATGGCTAATCGCTAATGGCTCTTTGATTATTAGCAATTAGCAATTAGCAATTAGCAAATTACTATGAAGTAACTTGGTTATAAAATTCGTCTCGATTAGGAAAGATTTCAAACACACGATCCATACTGGTGAGTTCAAACAACATTTTTACTTGCTCATTGATAGAGCAAATAAAGAGTTTTCCACCAGAGGCTCGAACAGTTTTGAGCGCTAGAACCAGCGCCCCTAACCCAGAACTATCCATAAAGGTAACATCCTTAAAATCAATTAGCACAATATCGGCTCCATTTTCCACAATATCGCTAATTTCTTGACGAAACTGACCCGCTTTCATACCGTCTAAAATTCCAGAGGGTTGAACAATTTTAACAACAGGACTCATATTCTGTAGCGCGGACCCTTTGAACGACGAGCTAGACCTAGACAGTATAACTGTGAAGGTAGATTTCAGCTAGGCTTTAGCGGGTAAGATTTAAGAAAATCTCTCCAATTAAGGGAGCAAGGCTAGATTTAGTTGCGATCGCTGCTGTCTGAGGACAAGTAAACCGCCAATTCCAGCTACCCCGCTTCTACGGAAGTGAAAGATTTCTGCCTGTATAGGACAGCTTCCCCCACGCCCTGCTAACTCCCTCCTCTACAAGCTTTGTTGTCTGTAAAACCCGCAATCTCTTTCGAGTGATAGACCCTTTAAACTTCTTAACTTTTTTAGAATCGGGGAATATATACGGGGTTTCGCGAGAATTGTCCATGCAAGAGTACGATGTCGTTATTATTGGTGCTGGTCACAATGGGTTAGTGTGTGCTGCATATCTTCTAAAAGCAGGGTACAGCGTCCTGCTGTTGGAGAAGCGTTCAATTCCCGGTGGCGGCGCGACAACTGAAGAGATTTTACCTGAAGAGGCACCAGGTTTTAAGTTCAATCTCTGCTCAATTGACCACGAGTTCATTCACTTGGGACCAGTAGTTGAAGAGTTAGAACTTACTAAATATGGCTTGGAATATCTTTATTGCGATCCAGTAGTTTTTTGTCCCCACCCAGACGGCAAATACTTTTTAGGCCACAAGTCAGTAGAAAAAACTTGTGCGGAAATTGCCCGGTATAATGAGCGCGATGCCAAAAAATACGCCGAATACACGGATTACTGGCAACGGCTAATTGGTGCAATGATTCCGATGTTCAATGCACCGCCAAAATCTATCATTGACATCGCTGGCAACTACGACCTAAAAAAAATTAAAGATTTATTCTCAGTGCTAGGTGGCCCGAATAAGACCCTGGATCTAATTCGGAATATGATCACTAGCCCAGAAGATATTCTCAATGAGTGGTTTGATTCAGAATTTCTCAAAGCCCCCCTTGCTAGACTCGCCGCAGAACTTGGCGCACCGCCTTCCCAAAAAACAATTTCTGTGGGAGCGATTATGATGGCAATGCGCCACGATCCCGGTATGGCACGACCCAAGGGTGGTAGCGGCGCACTTGTGGATGCTTTGCTAAAGTTAGTGCATAGTAAGGGCGGGGTGGTGCTGACTGACCAGACCGTTGAGCGCGTTTTAGTGGATGATGGTCGTGCGGTGGGCGTTAGGGTGGCAGGTGGCACCGAATACCGAGCAAAACGTGGGGTAATCTCCAATATTGACGCTAGACGCTTGTTCCTGCGCTTAATGGACGAGGCAGATGTTGATGATGCTGACCCAAATTTGCGCGATCGCTTGGAGCGTAAAATCGTCAACAACAACGAAACTATTCTCAAAATTGACTGCGCTTTATCTGAACCTCTGCGCTTTGAACACCACAACCACCAAGATGAATACCTCATCGGTTCTGTTCTCATCGCTGACTCAGTGCGCCAAGTAGAAATCGCCCACAGCCAAGCATCTATCGGCAATATTCCCGATTCTGACCCCTCAATGTATGTCGTTGTACCAACCGTGCGCGATCCGTCGATGGCACCAGAAGGCAAGCATACCTTATGGATTGAGTTTTTCGCCCCCTATCAGATTGCTGGTGCCGAGGGAACAGGTCACAATGGCACTGGCTGGACTGACGATCTGAAAAACAAGGTCGCCGACCGGGTGCTGGACAAGCTGGCAGAGTATTCCCCAAATCTCAAGCACTCAATCATCGCCCGTGCTGTGGAAAGTCCGGCAGAACTGGGAGATAGACTGGGGGCTTATAAAGGGAACTACTACCACATCGACATGACCCTCGACCAGATGATCTTCTTCCGTCCCTTACCGGAATTAGCTAACTACAAAACTCCCATAGAAGGGCTATTCTTGAGCGGTGCTGGAACCCATCCAGGTGGTTCCGTTTCCGGGATGCCTGGACGCAACTGCGCTCGTGTTTTCCTGCACACGCAGCAGCCATTTACCCAAACTCTGAAGGATGCGGGGAATTCTATCAGATCAACTGTCGAGTCTGTCTTTAAAATCTCCTCTGACACCTAGCCGTAAATTCGTCTCATATCATGTCTGGTTAATTACCCATAATTAAAAGGAACCCCAACCCATAGAGAGCAAGCGGGGGAGGAGAGCCACCGCTTGCTATGGTGGGGTTCTATATTTATGGGCAATCAACCAGATTTGATATCGCTAATACCCAGATTACTGACCAAGGAAAGCTGGCTCATGTATTGGGCGAGTTTATATTAAATAATCTTGTTTTAAGTTATACAGACCGCTACCTTTTAGAGACTGAAGATAGTCCGGCTGAGTTTAACCTTGATTGACCTATCTATAAATAAATCGAGAATGCGATCGCTCCGACGCTTCCATCTCTATCAGGGATAGAAATTATGCACAACAGTTCAGGTATTGGCAAGCTGCATTTTCAGATTTTTTTTTATTATCCCCATGCCCTGGAAGTTTGGATTTCATCCTATAGTTATTCAGGAAGTTTGTGGCATCGTCCACCTCTAGGGGCATACTGAACCAGTAACCTTGCATTTCCTCGCACTGGAGACTTTGCAATAATTCCATTTGCTGATGAGTTTCCACACCTTCAGCCACTACCCGGAGATTCAAACCACGCCCCAATGCAATCACCGCTGAAATAATCGCTGTATCCTGCGGTTCATCACGCAAATCGCGCACAAAAGATTGATCGATTTTGAGCGTATGGAACGGAAATTTCTTTAAATAACCTAGAGAAGAATAGCCTGTCCCAAAATCATCCATACTGATGTGAACTCCCATCGCGTACAGATCGCGCACCCATTCCCGCCCTTTGTCCACATTCTGCATGATAGTGCTTTCTGTAATTTCCAACTCCAGAAAGTGAGGCGAAAGTCCTGTTTCTGCTAACACCTGCCTCACCATTGCTACTAGATTTGGTTGTTGGAACTGTCTAGCTGAGAGGTTAACTGCCACCCTTAGCGGTGAGAAACCTGCTTTTTGCCAAGCTTTATTTTGAGCGCAAGCAGTCCGCAATACCCATTCACCAATGGGTATGATTAATCCGTTTTCTTCAGCCAGGGGAATAAATTTTTTCGGAGAGACGAGTCCTAGAGTCGGGTGATTCCAACGCAAAAGAGCTTCCATTGCGATAATCTCTCCCGTCTTGATATTTACTTGAGGTTGGTAGTAAATAACAAACTCTCCCTGTCTGAGAGCATGGTGCAGCCGATTTTCCAGCGTTAATAATTCACAAGCTTGAGAATTCATTGCTGGGACATAAAATCGGTAGTTATTTCTGCCCTGTTCCTTGGCGCGGTATAAGGAAATATCGGCGTTTCTTAAAAGAGTTTCGGGATCTTCTCCATCCTGGGGATAAAGAGCGATGCCGATGCTGCTGCTCATATGAAGTTGGTGTCCCTCCAGGCTAAAAGCAGGTTTCAAAGCATCTAAAATGCGTTGGGCAATCTTGGCGGCATCTTTTGGATCGTTGATGTGGGGCAGTAGCAGGGTGAATTCATCGCCTCCCCAACGGGCAACAGTGTCATTATCCCGCAGACAGTTTGCCATTCGTTCTGCAAAGAGTTGTAATAAGCGATCGCCCACAGCGTGTCCCAGTGTATCGTTAATGGTCTTAAAGCGATCCATATCGATAAACATGACAGCCAAACTGTATTGGCGATAACGTGCATCTGCTAGTGCCTGAAGAAGTTTTTTATTAAATAGCGTTCGGTTTGGCAAACCTGTGAGGAGGTCATGAAAAGCTTGATATTGGATCATTGCCTCAGCAGCTTTGCGTTCAGTAATGTCTTCTTGGACGCAAACCCAATATTTCTTATCCCCGATTTCTAAGGTGCTGATCCGGGCATAGGTGGTGAACAGAGAGCCGTCCTTCCTGCGGTTAAAAAACTCTCCAAATCCAGAACTTTGAGCCTGTAATTGTTCGACGAAATCGCCATATATTTGAGTATTGTCTTCCGGTGGATGGGCGCTTAAAATCGATACAGGTTTGCCAATCAACTCACCTCGCTCATATCCGAACATTGCTTCAAATGCTGGATTAGTAAAGAAGATAATGCCATTTTCGTCAGAGACGTTGACACCTTCTGCCATGCTCTCAAGCACTAAAGCCTGCGTTTTTAATACTTCCTCTGCCCCCTTGCGCTCAGTGATATCAAAAACGTAACTTCTAATTAGCTCGTTTTCAGCAATGTAGTGTACATATTGTTCAAATACTTCACTACCAATTTGCAGTTCCCGAACAAAAACTTTCCCTTTACTTTTTTGAAGCTTTGCTATTAAATCTCCGATCAGCGGATGCTGTTTTGTAGCCTCTTGAATATCGGGAAATTTTATTAGTGCCGCTGGATTTATATATGTAATTGTCCCTGATAAATTAATTTCTACAATAGGATTGGGTAGTAGTTCCGGAAAAGAAGCTAATCTAACTAGAGCCGATTCACTTAATTTGGCAACCTTGAGATTTGATGCTGATATCGGTTGAAAGAGAGTGCTTGAGCAGGCTGGAAAAGTAGAAAAATCTACTTGTTTGCCATAATTTAGTAATTCTGCCTTTGATAATTTAGGTACTATCCGATAGCTTGCCTTAATAATCCCTCCAAATATGATCATATCCTCATGCTTTAATTCGTGAGCAAAGCAACGTCGCCCATTGACAACTAGCCCATTTGTGCTAAGATTACCTTGTAAGTCTCCGTCTATTATCCAATATAAATAATCGCCATTTACTGGATTTTTAACTCGGAACAAAGTAGCATGATGACGAGAAATTAGTCGAGAGTTCAAAACTACCGAGTTACTGCGCTCGCGACCTATTGAATAGGTACTAGCTTCAAAGGAAACTGTACGTCTACCTTTTGGATCTTCAATTACCAAAACATGACAAAATTGTTCCAATTTCCTTATCCTGTTTATTCTACCTAGGCTAGTTATTTTTACTAATTAAAAGAATACAGTATTCTTATAACTGTTACCTCCCAGATTATACGGAATTATACTCAGAAGTTTTTAAAGTAAATGTGAATTTCATGTATAAATTATTTAAACTCGGTTCGGGAAATAATTATCAAGCTGTACTGATTTAGGCGGTAACTGTCGCTGGTAAGAGCAATAGTTGCGTAACCGTTGTGGCGGCGATACCAGCATTGCAACTGAATACAAGCTAATGTCGAAGCCTGCGAAATAGCCAGATACAGCCAAGTGCAACCATTATGCAGTAATAGCATCCGTTAATGGTTTGACGCATATCAACAGTATATTTTAGTTGTTTAAGAAATAATGATTAATTAAGATCATTAATGGGCAACTCTATGGTAAATGTCGTTTGACGATTTTTACTTTCTACTCGCAGGGTACCTCCCAAATGTGCTACTAATTTTTTTACTAGAGCTAGTCCTAATCCAGTTCCGCCTTGCTTCCAGGGATCGGAACTAGGAATGCGATAGAATTTCTCAAAAATCCGATTTAGTTCGCTTTGTGGAATCTCAACTCCAGAATTGATTACGCTCAACTGCATGAGATTTGAGTGGGCTGTTTCAACAGTTTGGACTGTGAGTGTAATTGTTTCTAATGGGGGGGTGTATTTGCAGGCATTTTCTAGCAATTCGGTCAATATTCTGGCTAGAGTAGTGGGATCGCAGGTGAATCGGGGCAAATTGGGGGGGATGTTAAGAAGCAAGGTTTGCTGGCGGTTTTCGGATCGTTCTTGAAATGGTTCTACAATTGGCGGTAGCCATTCCTGTAGCTGAATTGATGTTAGTAATAAAGGTTGAGCTTCTGTATACAGTCGCTGCAAGTCCAAAAGGTCGTCAATGAGGCGAATTTCACGATTGCATTCGTTTTGCAATATCTGAAAGTAGCGAGCCACTTTGCTTTGTTCTGCTTTTGGTTTGCTGAGTTCCGCTAAAAATGGCGAGTCTCGATTAAGGGCGATGGAAAGCATTTGAATCGCCATTTTCATGTTGGCGACGGGGGTGCGTAATTCGTGAGAAACGGTGTTGAGAAAGTCATCTTTGAGGCGATTGAGATTTTGTAGAGCCTCGATTTGCGATCGCGCGGCTTGATACAATCTCGCTTGGCGAATAGCGATCGCGCACTGATTCGCCACTTGCTGCACCAGTCGGATTTCTTTTTCGTTAAAGGCTTCTTGGGGCGGCTTGAATAAGCATAAATCACCTAGCACACCTTGGTCATCGAAAATCGGGCAAATAAGTCTAGCGAAGGTACCGCGAATATCGGGGCCGAGTGGACAAAATTGGAAATACAGCCCGTGCAGAAGCTGATTATAACCTTCGCGAAACTCTGCCATTTGCACCAAATGCCCCTGAGCGGTAGGCATTCCCAGAGTATACTCATAGCGAATGGTAGAGGTAGCGCGATCGCTGTCATACAAAGCGGTATCGCAGCCTTCAATGTTCAACCCGACGGCTAATTCCCAAACGACTATTTGCAAAATTTGGTTTTCGTCGAGGCTATCGCGTACATCGTCAGTGATGCGTTTAAGCATCGCTTCAAAGTCGAGGGATTGTTGCAGTTGGGCGGTGCGTTCGCGTACTTGGAACTCCAGGTTAGCGTTGAGTTGCTGCACTTGCTGATAAAGTTCTGATTGCTGAATGGCAATTGACACTTGTATTGCCAATTGCTTGAGCAGATCGATCTCAAACGGTTCCCAGTGACGTTGTGCGGAACATTGATGAGTTGCCAGTACCCCCCAAAACTTATTACCGTGCAGGATGGGAGCTACCAAGGCGGCTTTGACTTGCTGTTGCTGCACATACTCGTTAATAGCTATAGGAAAGCCTTCCTGTTGCATATCATCGATCGCTCTTACCTTTCCCTCGCGATAGACTGCTATCCGTTCTTTAAACGAGGTTGAGGCAATGTTAACGCCTAAAATAGAGGGCCAAGCCGCATCAACTGATTCAGCCACGACTACGGCTTGTTCATTTCCCTTAATTTGGTATATTACAGAGCGATCGCTCTCCAGAAATTGTCGGATTTCTGCCACCGTAGTATTAAGAACTTCCTCCAAGTTTAATGACCCGCGGATGCGCTCGGTAATGACTCGGATTACCCATTCTCCTTCAGCCCTTTGCGAGAGGGCTTTTTGGGCGCGCTGGCGCTTGGCGATCTCCTGTTTTAGTTGTTCATTGGCTTTCTGAAGCTCGGCGGTTTGTTGTTCAACTTGCTTTTCCAAATTATTGCGATCGCTCTCCATAGCTGCTTCGTACCGCTTACGCTGTGTAATTTCTTCTAACAGCTCTTCGTTATTCCATCACCTGACCGCTAAAGTCTAGTGCTGCGCTAAACTTAAAGGCAGAAGGAAAGAACGTCCCCTGTTTTTGTCTGAATGTTAACCTCCCATTTCTGGGTTTCTAGGTTTTGGAGTACCTGACTTAAGTTTGTATAAAAGTTTTACCGAGCCGAACCTGCCACAAAGATAGCTAACGGTTTGCCCACCCAACTTTTCAGGGAAACCTTCAGCAAGCTTGCTGCTGCTTGGGTTGCTTCTATAATAACCCCAATGGGATTTGTCACCAAATACCGGTTTGCGGGTCATCATCAAACCAAATCATGATAACGCTCTTCTCTCCACTTCCAGAGCATGACGGGTGGCGACTAGCAGTTTCGATGAGCGATCGCGTTTTTCGGCGCTGTTTGCCATTCTTCTACGGCTGCCTGCATTCTTGCATACTCAGGTTCTGGAGTCGTCGTAAAGAAGCCTCAATCTGCTGGTCGAACATTTTTTCTTCTACATCTGGGACAATTTCAAAGCGCGAATTTATGCCAAATTTAGATAATTATATTGTTCGCGCCCTCTCGAACAATGTACTCAGGTTATTTGGAGATTAAGGGGTTTTAAACAATTTCACACACTATTGTATTTGCCCATAATGTACTATTGTTTGGTATCAGAAGGTTAGGAGAATTATTCTATTAGCACAAATCAGCAGCGCATTGTCTGTATCTCATAGATCAAAATAGTTTTTCCTTATTATCCTGATAATTTTGTAGACTAAGTAGGTCTAGAGGTTAGGTAGCGGATACATAGAGATGGAGAGAATAAATTATTCTTCATCCTTTCTGAGGAGGCAAAGTATTCCTTGTAACCGATGAAGAAAAGCATTCTAAACTGATGAACTGAAGTTAGCGTTAATAAAACTTGATTAATGACAGAGCAGGTTTTAATTCTTGGAGGAAGCGGACGGATTGGCAGCAGCGTAGCAGCCGATCTGGTCGCACACACACAGGCGCAAGTTATACTTACTGGCAGACACGAAGCTGCTGGGATGTCGGTCACTCAAGAGCTGGGGTCGAAAGTGAAATTCCTGGGTCTAGATTTGGCAGACGACTCGGTACTCAGGGATGCCATCGCCTCTTGTAATCTGGTAATCCACTGTGCGGGGCCATTTCATTACCGGGATGATAGAGTCCTAAAACTCTGTATAAAAGAGGGTGTCAACTATCTGGATGTCAGCGATCACCCATCCTATACACGCAAAGCCTTAGATTGCCGGGAAGAAGCTGCCGCTGCGGGGGTGACAGCGATTGTTAACACGGGAATTTTCCCCGGTATCTCTAATAGTATGGTGCGCCAGTGCGTCGAGCAGCTAGATGAGACAGACAGGATTCACCTGAGTTATCTAGTATCGGGTTCCGGCGGGAGTGGGGTGACGGTGATGCGAACCACATTTCTAGGGTTGCAAAAACCCTTTGAAGTTTGGATAGATGGTCAATGGCAGGAGATAAAGCCGTATAGCGATCGCGAAGTCATTGAGTTTCCGCCGCCTTACGGTCGCACTGGCGTTTACTGGTTTGATATGCCAGAAGCGTTTACGCTACCGGAAACTTTCCCAGTCAAAACCGTAATCACCAAATTTGGCACAGTTCCCGATTTTTACAATTACCTTACCTGGAGTGTTGCCCACTGGTGGCCTTCCAGCTGGCTAAGAAATCGTTATGTCATCGAGTTTTTAGCCAGAGTCAGTCACCGCATGACCGATGTAAGCGATCGCTTTACCGGAGTTGGCGTAGCCATTCGTTCTGAAGTCAGCGGACGTAAAGATGGACAACCAGCCAAGTTTTGCTCAACTTTAGTGCATGAAAACACCGCAGTTGCAGCTGGTTATGGTACTGGCAGCCTTGCCGAATTAGTGCTAACTGGGAAACTCAAAAAACCCGGTGTTTGGGCAGTAGAACAGGCACTCCCCACAGATTTATTTGAACATACCATGCAAAGCCGAGGGCTTAATATTCATCAAGAGTGGTTGCCTCAGAAAAATTAATGTATCCTGCGGCAGAAGGCACAGTTGTAGCTAGACAAGTACGATTCATTTCGTACTAATAGATGACATTAGTAGTTTTATCTACTCGCGTCTGGTCAAAATTTTGCGAAAAAAAAATCAGGAGGTAATTTTCATGCAAAGAATTTTATTAGCTCTCAAGCAAGGATTGCAAAAGCGTATTTTTGTTTTAGGTTTGATGGCTTTAATCAGCTTGTCAGGTATATTTATTTTCGCCGCGCCAAGTTATGCAGTGCTACATTCAAAAGACAAGCTATCACCTCAAGAAAAAATTGATCGCGCCTATGAATATAGCGAAGCCACAGGTATTTTAGAAGAAGAAAAGCAGGCATCACAAAATGCCAATAAAACTTTTGACTTCAATGAGAAGGCTAACGTCAAGACAGTAACAAGCGCCACAGAAGAAAATTCCGAGCCAAATTTGATAGAAAAAGCGCAAGATTTAATTCAAAAGGTGACAGGCAACGACTAAAAATATCTCTAATTTCTAGTTTCCAGACTTAGGGAAACTAGAAATTAGAGGCTTTGCCTCACCGCTTGGCTATCAACAAATGCCTATCGATTAAAGGTAAAACGACCATTTACCTTTTCGCCATTAATATCAGAGAGAATAACAACTTTATACTCCCCAGGTGCTTGCTCAGGTAGCAAAACAGCGTAGTGTTTACCCTCAGCATCGTATTTCATATCTAGTGTTTTTTGACTCCCATTAGGTAACTGAACCTGAGCCGTTACTTTGGCGTTAGGAATTGCTTCGTGAGTGTCACCTTTCTGGAGATACAAATCCAGGTGAGTGCCTTTATCTTCCTTTTCAGGAACAAACTCTAAATGATAGTTTCCCATCTCCACAACTTTACCTCCTTTGGCAGGTGTAGAGTGGTCGGCTTTTTCAGCCGTTTCTGAGGAAGAAACAGCGGGACTATTATCTGGAGTTGCTGCTTCTTGTCCGTTGCTACAGGAACCCAAAAAAAGTAATCCCATAGCGAAACCAGCCAAACTTACCTTAAATAATTTCATCTTTCCTTTACGTCCTTTGCGCTTTATATCAAACCTTTTTAGGTATCAAAATTTTTCCAAACTGAGCATACAAAGCAGGTAACACTAACAGCGTTAAAGCTGTAGAAGTAAACAATCCCCCCAACACCACCACCGCTAAAGGTTGCAGAATTTCTTTACCAGCACCGCCGCCAAATACCAGAGGTAACAAACCCAAAGCCGAGGTAAAAGCCGTCATCAAAATAGCATTTAGCCGTTGCATCGAGCCTTCAATTATAACTTCCCGAAAAGGCAAACCATCGGCAAATTTAGCATTGTAATTATCAACTAATAACAACCCGTTGCGAGTGGCGACACCAAATAGGGTGATAAAACCAACCAGAGAAGCCACAGAGATAACGCCATCTGTGAGCGCAATTGAAAGCACTCCTCCCACTAAGGCTAAGGGTAAATTAATCATAATCATCGCAGTTGAGGGAAAAGATTTAACAGAAAAATATATTAATATCGTAATTACTACAAAAGCTAAAGAGCTAAATAGTAATATATTTTGAGTAGCTCGTTGTTCGGACTCGAATTGACCGCCATATTGAATAAAGTAACCAGGGGGTAATTGCACTTGTTGCTTAACTTTGGCGCTAATTTCATCTACTACAGAGCGCAAATCTCTACCGCTAGCGTTGGCGGATACAACAATTAAACGGGAAACATTTTCACGGTTGATAGTATTTGGGCCTGTCCCATTGTCAATTTGGGCAACTTGAGCGAGGGGAATTTTTTGATTGTTAGGAGTATCGACTAGCAAATTACTAATAGTATCCAAGTTGCGGCGAGCATCTTCTTTTAACCACACAACAAGGTCAAAGGTTTGTTGCTGCTCTAAGACTTGGGAAACGACTTTTCCATTGAGTGCTGTTTCAATAGTTTCTGATAGTTCACCCACAGTTAAACCGTAACGAGCAGCAGCTGACCTGTCAAACTGAATTTGAATCTGTCTAATTGGCAGTTGGGGTTCTAGTTGCAAGTCTACAATACCGGGGACAGTTTTCATGATGTCTTCGACTTGTCTGCCAATTGTGCGGAGTTGCTGCAAGTCGGGGCCAAAAATTTTGAGCGCGATCGCACTCCTCACCCCTGATAGCACTTCATCCATCCGGTGAGAAATAAAACCGCCAATATTGGGCGCAACACCAGGTAATTTAGCAAATTCTTCCCGTAGCTTTTCAATACTTCCTTTGCGGTCTTTTATCCCAGCTTCGCTCAGTTCCACATCCAAATGGCCAAAGTTCACACCTGCTGCATCAGCATCTCCGGGGGCGCGTCCCGATCGTAACTGGATAAAATCAAAGCGGGGATCGTCCTTGAGAGCATCTTGAAGCGCTTCACCAGCACGGTTGGTATTTTCTAGAGAAACACCGGGATAGAGAGTTAGGGTATTGACAAGCGATCGCTCTTGAAACTCTGGCAAAAATACCCGTCCCAACGAAGGCGCGATCGCAATTGCTGCTACAAGAGATGCGATCACGATCACAGAAATTAGCTTAGAACTACGCAGAGAAAACATTAAAAAGGGGCGATAAAGCCCTTTAAAAAATCTCGCCACCCACGGTTCTTTTTCTGGAAAACTACCGTGAGGCAGTAAGATAGCACATAAAGCTGGAGTAACTGTAAGTGCTGTAACACTAGAAGCCAAAACTGCCACTAAATAAGCAATACCCATCGGTGCAAAAATGCGACCTTCTACACCAGCCAAAGCAAAAATTGGGGAAAATACAACCACAGTAATTAATGTGGCACCAAACAAGGAATCGCGCACCTCCTGACAGCCTTCAAAAACCACATCTAAAGGAGATTTTATATTTGGAATTTGGGATTGGGAATTGGGAAGATTCCCTTGTTCGCTTTCCCTAGTCCCCAGTCCCTTGTTCTTATATTCCCGGAGAGAACGGTAGACATTTTCAGCATCCACAATCGCATCATCTACCGCTGAACCAATGGCTACAGCCAAGCCGCCCAAAGTCATCGTATTAAGTCCCTGTCCCAGCCAATTTAACGCCAGTAATCCTAGCAGCAAAGACAAGGGAAGCGCCGTAAGGCTAACTACGAGAGTGCGCCAATTCATCAAAAACGGAATCAAAATTAGGGCAACAATAAAGCTACCTTCTACCAAAGCTTCCCTAACATTTTCAATTGAGGCGTCGATAAAGTCTTCCTGACGAAAAGTTACCTGCACTTGTACATCTTTGGGTAAGCCAGATTGAACCTCTGCCATTGCCGCTTCTATGGCACGAGTGACAGTCGGAGTATCAACAAGCGGCTGTTTATTAACCATTAAAACTATTGCCTTTTTGCCGTTTAAGCTGGCATCGCCACGCTTCAAGGCAGCACCAATTTTAACATCAGCAACATCTCCTAGCATAATGGGTGTACCATTGCGAGATGTAATTACTGATTGCTGTAAGTCTTCAATAGATTCAATCCGGCCAATGCCTCGGATTAATAATTCTTGGTCTGGATTAGTTAAATAACCACCAGGAGCATTAACATTAGCAGCAGCAGCAGCTTCTTGTACTTCGCGCAAAGAGACATTAAACGCTTTCAGCTTTTCTGAATCAACTAATACTTGATACTGGCGAATATCACCGCCATAAGCCACAACTTGCGAGACACCAGGAACAGCTAAGAGGCGATTGGTCACTTGCCAATCGACAATCCGTCGTAACTCCATCAAGTCAATTTGGGATTGAGGTTTATCCTCGGTAATAGTAAAAGCATATTGGAGTACAGTACCGATAGGAGAACTAATAGGCGAAATTTGGGGTGAATCGACACTTTCTGGTAGTTTTTCTTGAGCTTGCTGCAATCTTTCTGTCACTAACTGCCGGGCTTGATAAATATCAGTTTCCCAGTTGAAAATAACTTTAACAACTGAGAGTCCCACCGCTGAGGCAGAGCGTACTGTTGTTACTCCCGGAGTCCCATTAATTGCACTTTCAATAGGTAAAGTAACGAGGGATTCTACTTCCTCTGGTGCCAATCCTGGGGCTTCAGTTTGTATTTCTACTTGAGGTGGAGCAAAATCGGGAAAAACATCCACTGGCATTTGCGAAGCCACGCGAAAGATCCATACTGTAATTACCCCGGCGGCGAGGACAACTATCCAGCGTTGTTTAATAGACCACTTGATGATGGCACTGAGCATAATAAAAGGCAAAAGTAAAAAAAAAAGAAAAAATTATGGACTTTTTACTTTTTCCTTTTCAGTTTCTGGATCTTGGGGAACAGTCTCTGATTCGTAGGGGAGAAAAGTGCTGGAAACTATGCGGGTTTGGGTGCGACGACCTAACCAAAAAGCACCAGATGCGATCGCTCCCCCACCACCTACAACCCACAACCAGGGAAGGAAATTTTGGATTATTGACTCTTTTTCTTCACTTTTCCCTTTTTCCGCTTCCCGAATTGCGCCCTGTTGTGGGGATCGATTGCCTTTTAAAGATTCGGCATAAAGTTGAATTGCGCCTTGGGTGACGATGCGATCGCCATCAAACAAGCTACGCTTAATTTCAACTAACTCTCCCAAAGTTCTGCCCAAAGCGACTTCAGCAGGCTCGAAAGTTGTACCATTTTCCACATAAACCAGCTGTCTGCCATTGGCTTCTACCACAGCTGAAGTTGGAATCACTAACACAGCAGTTGGTGTCTTATCAGTCAAAACTTCTAATTGGGCAAACATTCCCGGTTTCAACTGTCCATCAGCATTATCCACTTCGGCTTTGACTGGTACAACCCGCGTTTCACCTTCTACAACCGAGCCAATTACGGCAATCTTGCCTGTAAAAGTACGATTTGGCAAACTGGCAACCTTTGCGATCGCTTGTTGCCCAATTTTTACTTTTTCTAAATCTTTTTCGTAAATATTCGCTGTAGCCCAAACCCGACTATTATTGAGGATAGTCATCAACTTTTCCCCCGCCTCTTCCACCGATTGACCCAGAGTGATTTCCCGGTCAGTAACAGTTCCAGAAATCGGTGCAGTCACCGTCACCAGTCCTTTATCATTGGCACGAGTTCCTAGTTGTTGCAGTCGAGTTTGATAAGCGGCGTTACTCAGGCGGATACGAGAATTTGCCACTTCTACCGCTGATTTAGCGCGTTTAAGTTGCGCTTCAGCTTCCAGAACTTCCCGGCGGCTGGTGGCTTTGGTAACTGTCGCCAAAGCTTCTGCCAGTTCGGTTTCGTCTTCCAGCACCTGGCGGCGCGGAATTGCTCCCTGTGCTGAGAGTTCCCGATCTCGGTTATACCGTTCCTCAGCCAAGGCTAACTGGCTGCGGGCTTGTTTTATGTCTGCTGCGGCTATCTGCAAGTATCGCTGATAATTTTGTTCGGCTAACTTTAAATCAGCTTCAGCTTGTTGCAAATCTGCCTCTGCTTCTGCCCGTTTTTCCTGGGAATTGACGCGCAATTCTACTAAGTCAGGTGCAGCGATGACGGCGACAACTTTCCCTGCTTGGACAACGGCACCAGGTTCTACTAAAAGTTCAACAATTTTACCTGGAGTTGGTGAAGTAACTTCTACTTTTTGGCTGGGTAAAATTTCAATTTGACCTGTAGTTTTAATGCCAAAATCCATCTGCTGCTTCGTGACGGGTTTAACTTCAATTCCCATCCGCTTTACTGTTTGGGCATCCACCTGAATTCCCTGTTGAGTCCCCGGATTTGCTTCTGTTTCTTGATGAAATTCGTCTCCGTGCCCACCATGAGCTAAAACAAATTTTGGTGTTATAAGTAACAACAAAAATAGAAATATTCCTGAAACAGAACGCATTGCCATAAGGTGGAAGCGCATGGCTAGAAATTCCTTATATCACAGCATTTAACAAGTTTCGCAAAAGATAATGAAATCAGGATGAAATCACTACTGCCGACACCCTGTAGGGTGTCGGCTATACGGGCGAAGCCTGCCAACGCAGGCTTTGTTTGCTTGCCCTTGACTTTAGTCGTCCGGCGTTTTTATTTACTTTTTATACCACGCTAGTCGCCACTGTTTCATTTGCTCAATTTCTGCTTTTTGAGAAGTGATAATTTCTTGGGCTAATTGTTTAATTTCCGGTCGTTTAGACTTACTGAGTGCATCTTGAGCCATTGTTATCGCACCTTCATGGTGCGAAATCATCCCATTAATAAAGCGCAGATCGAACTCAGCATCGGCAGATCCCATATCTCCAGACATCATCATGCTTTGGCGTTGTTGTTCCGACATTGGAACTACAGATTTGCCTTCACCTCCGTAGGCAACAGGTTGTTTACTGGCTTGAGGATACCATCCCTGCCGCCACTGTTGCATCTGATTTATTTCTTTATTTTGATCTTTAATGATGTTGTCAGATAGCTGT
Organism: Trichocoleus sp. FACHB-6; assembly: GCF_014695815.1. NCBI lineage: Bacteria > Bacillati > Cyanobacteriota > Cyanophyceae > Leptolyngbyales > Trichocoleusaceae > Trichocoleus > Trichocoleus sp. FACHB-6. The sequence continues at coordinate 160,552 of NZ_JACJOY010000127.1, read as the reverse complement.
TTTATTTCAGGGCGTTTAGATTTTTGTTGGGCAACACGAGCCATCGTCACAGCACCTTGATGATGTATTGTCATCGCGTCGATAAATCGCAGATCGTAGTTGGCATCTGCTGGCCCCCAATCCATTGCTACGCTATGATTCATCCCGCTGCCATGCCCTGTATGATCCATGCCGCCAGCATCTGATGGGGAGGCGTTTGGGGCTTGGGCTTGGTTTTGGGAGGCACTAGAACAAGCTGTAATAAATGCGCTTGTTGATCCAGCGATCGCTACTAGGGTAAGCATCAAAAAGCTATTTTTAAAAAAGTTAGTTCGCATAGACTTTATTTCCATCTAAGAATTTTCAACAATAATGCTGATTTTTTTCTATTATCAATTCAGCACAGTTTACTTATTGTCTTACAAAAAAATGAAATCAGGATGAAATTCCGATACATCATTAGATAGAAACCATATCTACTTCATTAGAAGGACGCGCTTAATTTATCTGCTTTTTAAGGTAAAAGCGAACAGGTAAACATTCGCAAAAGAGGTGAAAATAATGGCACATCATATGCAACAAATGAGCCAAGAAATGCAGCAGTGCATTCAAAATTGCCAAGATTGCCACAGCATCTGCTTGCAAACGGCGGTTACGTATTGCCTGCCAACTGGCGGTATGCACGCAGAACCAGATCATATTCGGCTGATGCTTGATTGTGCGGAAATCTGCCAGACAAGTGCTAATTTTATGCTGCGTGGTTCCGATCTCCACACGCGCACTTGCGGCATTTGTGCCGAGATTTGTCAGCGGTGTGCAGAAAACTGCGATCGCATGAGCGATGATGCCCAGATGAAAGAGTGCGCTGATATGTGTCGTCGCTGTGCCGAATCGTGCCGACAAATGGCAATGGCAAAAGCTTGATATTTAGGCTGAATTGTGCATAGGCAGTTTAACGGTAAAAGTGCTGCCTTTGCCCAATTTGCTCTCAACGTGTATGCTGCCGTTGTGGGCAGTAGCGATCGCTACTGCAATCGGCAATCCCAAGCCAGAACCGCCACTGTTTCGGGAGCGATCGCTATTCACGCGATAGAATCGGTTAAAAATCAGCTTTTGTTGTTGCGCTGTAATGCCGATGCCTGTATCTTTTATGTGAATCAGCGCAGTGCGATCGCTACTTTCTAAACTAACCATCACCTCTTCCCCGATGGGCGTGTATTGAATAGCGTTAATAACTAAATTACAAAGCAGACGATACAGCTGTTCCTCGTCACCATTTACATACAAAGGCTCGCCTACATTGCTGTTGTCAGCCATAAGATTAACATCAGATGCGATCGCCAACGCTGCCAATTCTTCTGTCACATCACTGACTAAATCGTTGAGACAGGTGAGACGAAGTTTTATAGGCAAAACCTGCTGATCCATGCGAGATAGTAACAATAAATCTTTAACAAGTTCAGATAGGCGGTGATTCTGACGCTCAAGAGTTTTCAGGGTGTCTCTCGCCTCTTTCTCACTTAGTTTATTCATTCTCAATGAAGATTCTACCGTCGCTTGAATTGCAGCTAGAGGTGTCCGCAACTCATGGGCAGCATCCGCTGTAAATTGTTGAATTTGGCGATAAGATTGGTAAATTGGTTGCATCGCTAGTCCAGCCAACAACCAACTAGAACCGCCTACCAAAATCATTGCCACTGGCAAGCCTAATAATAAGATAAATTTCAAGACAGCAAGTTGATTGTCAAGGTCTTTAAGGCTTCGCCCCACCTGAATGTATCCCCAAGAGAGATTATCTTGGGTATGCAGAGACAGAGAAATTTGATGGTAGCGAGTACCTTGGCGATCCTTGTGAATTTGCCACAATTCCCGTTTTGATGTTTGATATAATCCCTCTGGCTGAAGTCCTGCCAAAGCAATTAAGCGTCCTGAACGATCCAATAAACGCACGTAGTAGTCGCCTTGGTGAATTGCGCCTATTGCGTGACGCTGTGTATTTTCTAATTGGGTAACGCAGCCGTTAAGAGCAAGACAAATATCTGGTAAGAGTTTTTGAGTAATTGCTTCCAAGCGTCCAGGCTGCTTCAAAGTTGGTTCAATGCTATCGTGCAGCGTTCCGGCGACAGATTCTAATTCTCGATCGAGTGCGTTCCAATTAGCATGAGCGATCGCGCGGTAAACAGCAAATCCACACAAACTCAAAATCAAGCCCATGATGCCAACATACCAGCCAGCCAGTCGCCAGCGCGTTAGCTGAAATAGTTTATTTTGATTCACGTTAATAGTTGCTAAGGTCAGGATGGCTAATTGTTTATTAATACTAGCCATTAGTTATTAACTAATGACTAATGACTATTTAAACGATATCCCACACCATAGACAGTTTCGAGGACGCGATCGCATCCATATTCAGCTAATTTACGACGCAGCAGCCGCATCTGAGCCGCCACCACATTACTCATCGGTTCTGCGCCCAATTCCCAAAGCTGATTTAGAAGTTGGTCGCGAGTAACAATCTGCGTCGGATGCTTCATAAAATACTCTAGCAGTTGAAATTCCTTAATAGTCAGAGGAATAGCTTGCTTATTCTGATAACAAACCGTATGAGTAGTGTAATCTAAAGTCAAACTGCCAACTTGCAGAGCTGGGGCTTGAAGTTGAGGCGATCGCCTTTGCAATGCCCGCAACCTCGCTAACAGTTCTGCCATGCCAAACGGCTTTATTAAATAATCATCAGCACCAGCATCTAACCCAGCAACTTTATCTTCCATACTGTCTTTAGCAGTTAGCATCAAAACTGGTAGAGGATTATTTTGCTGCCGTAGCTTTACACATAACTCGATTCCTGATAAACCTGGTAGTAACCAATCGAAAATAGCCAGCGTATATTGCGTCCACTGGCTTTCTAAAAATTCCCATGCTTGCGTGCCATCCAGAACCCAATCAACTATATACGCTTCCTGGCTTAAGGTTCGTTTAATTGCCGCACCCAAATCAGGCTCATCTTCGACTAAAAGTATCCGCATCAGATGTTTTACTAAGTTGTATAAACGACTAGTGAGAGAGAGAAAAGTCGCTTAAGTTTATTCAGCACTCAGCACTTTTCAAAATATTAGTTAAGCACTTAGATAGATGTGGTAAAAACTAATTATTGTTAAAAAATGGTTGGAACACCATTTTGGTTTATCTTTGCAAAACTTAAAATTTTATGACTGATTAAAGGCAAGAGTTTCAAAATCCAAAATGGCATAACCCACCAATTACTGATAGCCAAGCAGAGACATAATATTATGAACACCGGACAAAAAGACCCCATAACTGGCGCTAATTCTTCTGAGTGGGTGGAGAGGCTGGCACGTTTGGGCTTTGGAGCCAGAGGGGTGGTTTACGCCACCGTGGGAGTGCTGGCGGCGCAGGCGGCGTTTGGTGCAGGCGGCAAAACCACTGATACTAAGGGTGCGCTGCAAAGCATTGTGACGCAGCCGTTTGGGAAATTCTTACTGGCTATAGTAGCTTTCGGCTTGCTTGGTTACGTGCTGTGGCGTTTCGTGGAAGCGATCGCCGATCCGGAAAACAAAGGCACCGATGCCAAAGGTCTTGCACTGCGTTTGGGATACGCTGGCAGCGGCTTGATCTATGCTGGGTTAGCCTGGAGTGCAATTAAGCTGATCCTGGGTTCGGGAGGCGGCGGTAATAGTAATTCTTCGCAAGACTGGACAGCACGCTTGTTAGCGCAACCCTTCGGTCAATTTCTAACTGGAATTGTTGGAGCCGCCGTCATCGGCATGGGCTTCTATCAATTTTACAGAGCTTACAAAGCCAAATTCCGCAAAAAGTGGAAAATCAGCGAGATGAGCCAACAAGAGGAGAAATGGGCGACACTCGCTAGCAGGTTTGGTATTGCTTCTCGTGGTGTTGTTTTTAGCATTATCGGTCTTTTTCTACTCCAAGCGGCGCGGCAGTCGGATGCCACTCAAGTTGAGGGACTAGGTGGTGCCTTGGCAGCACTAGCACGACAGCCTTTTGGCCCTTGGCTTTTAGGAATTGTTGCCTTCGGTCTAATCGCTTATGGTATTTATAATTTCGTAGAGGCGCGGTATCGACGGATTCAGACTAGGTAAATTAATGTCAACAGCTCGGTGCCGAGTTTATCTTGTTCCCAGGCCGCAGCCCAGGAACGAGATTTTAATGCAGAGGTAATGGCAATAGGCTTTAAGGTGGTTCAATAGATAGTTAGGTGTTTTTCTATAGCAATTCGAGGGTTTGGTGCGATACATCTAAGGGGACATAGCATTGCCATGTCCCCTTAGAACCGCGATATATTCCACCCAAGTGAGAAACACTATAAATTCAGCTATTTGTAGAAGCTATGCTCAACAAACATGATGAGTTGTTACTGAAGGATCTAAAGCTTCAACCACTTTGGCTGCTCCAGTTATATGTAGTTCTAGGAGTGGTGGCAGCAATTTCTGGATTCGTTATTGAGAGCGGAAATCTTTCAAAAGCTGCTTGTTTAGGAGGTGGTTTCCTGATCGCTTTGGGAGCTGAAAAATTGGTAACGCACCGAATCAGAAAAGCTGCACTTTCTCTGGTTAACAGAAATTAACGCTGTTTTTCATGCTCAGGACTTACGCAGTTAATTAGTGAATGCCTGATTCTGTCGTAGGGGCATGGCAATGCCCCTACAGTGTGTTGACGTGCGTAAGCCTTAATGCTTTTTCTCGCACTTCTCGGTCTAAGTGCAATATTTAAGCTGTAAAATTCAAAAGTTATCAAATGGTTTGACGGCAAAATCTCCCAGCGTCACTGTGAAACTTTCTTTATTCCCAGTGGCAACAAAAGTGACAATAACTTCACAAGCCACCGCCACAGCCAACATTACCAAATTTCTTGCCAGCGGGTAGTCGCAAACATCATCATTTGCTGGGGAAGGAACACGATAAATTTCGTTCCAGATAACCTCGGCATAGTCGGAAGCTAAGCCGACGTGTAGGCAAGGAATATTTGCATTGGTGCAATAATCTTTGACAACTTGACGACTGGTGCTGTTGTCAAAAGTATCAATGACAATACCGCTACCAGCAAGCAATTGGGCGACGTTTGCCGATGTTAATTCTTTGGAACGCCCATCGACTGCGACACCCAAGGCGCGATAAATAGTATTAGTGAGAATTTTCGCTTTGTACGCACCAACGTCTGAACGGTAGTAAGGCTGGGTGGAGAGGTTGCGTTCTTCAATGCGATCGCGATCGATTGTCACCAGTTTACCAAAACCCGAACGCGCCAGATTTTCCGTAATATTTGCACCCAGCGCCCCCACACCGCAAACAGTCACCGGGACATCGCGCAGCTGTGCCATTAATGCGGGTGTTCTGTGGAGTTGTTCGTGAAAGAAAATAGACATATTGGTAATGGCTAATTGTTAATTGCTAATTGCTAATAACTTCAGAAATCCCAGTTATCTCGCGCTTCGATGACACCTACCAGGGATTGCAAGTCAAAATCGCGATCGCGTCCGCTTAAGCAAATGCCAGAACTGATAACTGTAAGATCCTTTTTGTCAATAGCAGAAGTGTGCGACTCACCGTTGCTAGTAGTCCACTCGATCTGCCAATAGTCACCGCGATCGCGAAATTCCCGCAAATCGCCTCCACCCATCCGCAGCGCTTCCTGCAAGCGTCCTTCATCACCGTCCGCCTTACGTCGCGGTCTTTCCACGCGCCGCACCTGTTTTCTAGTTTGTCGCGTCCGCCGCTGACGTTCGATTGATTGCTGTTGCTGTCTTCGGCGCTGGTATTCTTCCGTCTGCTGCAACGCCAAATCATACACAGTACGCATCTCTGGAGTCATCCCAGCAAAGCGAATATTTTGATCCGACAAAGAGCGCAGATGCGATCGCAGTTGTTCCCCAACCAGCGGATCGCCACGTCGATCGACTTCATCAAACCACCAGACACCACCATCCCAACGCGCAATTATCGGCTCAAAAACCCCTCCCTCAGTCACCAAATGCACTATCGCTGGCTTAGCGACACCCAAGCGCTGCTGCATATCAGATTCATTCACAGGATAAGCCAGCCACGTCTGCCCTTGCAAAACATAAGCCAGACGCAAACGCAAAGGCTTTAGCAACTTGAGATATTCCGCCACCTGCACAAGGCTGGGTTCCTCCACCATCTCAGCCGTTTTTTCATTTACCGGCTGAAAAATGCCCCATCCTTCAAAGTCTTGTGGCTGAGGGGAGAAAGTGTAGATAATGTTTGCAACACGCGATCGCACCTTTCCCCCACGCACACACGGCGCGAAAAACTCAGTATCGCGCAACTGCACTTCCTGTGCAGCTATTTCATTTATCAGTTTGCGGATATCTGCCATAGTCTTGCCTTCTTTAGTATTAAATTGGGTAAATTTTGTTGGCTGGATTGAGAACCGAAACTCAGCACACTACAAATTTAGTCATTTTTCAACCGTAAAAAAGTAAGTTTACTGATATTTTTATCTAAAAATTCTAGATTCATCCTCCATAAAATACAAATTCAACTGTTCCAGCAAAGCATCTATAGTTTGTTTTTGAATTGCATGAGGCGGATTCCATTCCACCCAGGTAAAATTGCCGTGTTCACTACAAATTACATTCACTTCGTGCTTCAGCCATCCCAGAAAAATAACCACCGTCTTATTAACAGTTTCACCACCGTATCGTTTGTAGCGGAGTTGATAACTATGGCTGAAGCGAAATTGCGGATCAAAATCTAAGTCGCTGGCTGCAATACCCGTTTCCTCATATAGTTCGCGTATAGCACAACCCCACTCATCCTCGCCAAATTCAATATGACCTTTTGGCAAATCATAACGATGGGTATGCTGCATCAGCAGGAAACTTAAACGCGGCTCCCTTCTGATGACGATTACGCCGCAGGACTTTACTTGTCGCATATTTAGGATGTTTTTACTTTTGAGAGTATGCTGTGCGCGATCACGCACAGCGTAAACTTGGAAAGCCACAGCCTCCAAATTATATTTTCAATACTTTTTCTGCACTTTCGATAACAAAATTCTTTCCAATTTCTCTAGGATTCCATCCTTGGCTTTGAGCATAGTTTATGACGTGCTTTACAATCTTCGGAGTTATAGAAAATGTTTGCTCATCATCACCCCACCAAAAGCCGAATAAAACTTTTGCCTCAAATTTTCCTTCTTCTGCATTCGCGATGCTCAATAGTCAGAGATATTGCTATGTCTACATCTTTGGAAAACGGAGAAAATTTTCCAAACCTTACCCGCTTCGCTATCCAATAATACTCCTCATTTTCTACATATATTTTTCGCCTTCCCTGCTTTGATAGACTCATAGTTACTATCAGAACTATTTACTGCTGTCAAATATTGATTTTATAGAGATGTTGTATACAACGTCTCTACACCTGTGCGTTCTCTGTACTTGGATCGGTTCGTTACACAAATCTGTGAATAAATTCATGAGTTAAATCAACCCTTCCCTTGCGTAGAACGGCGGGATCTAATCTTTCTGTCGTGTTGCAAGTCATCAAAATCACCAGTTTTTGTTTAGCCTGAATACCAGATTCATCAATTACACTTTGATACAAAGTTCCATCCAGCAAGCTCAAAATATGCTCAGTTTTATTATTATTCTGAGCAGCATCCAAAGCTCGATTTTTGGCTAAATTGTCAGCTTCATTGATGATGATACAAATTCGCTCCAAATAACTTGGTGGAACAAAATTCTCAACCGCATCGTGATCCAGAATAAAAATGACATATCCTAGAGGCGCGAGAATTTCCTTAGCTACAGCTTGCGTCCAAGCAGTTTTACCTGTACCAGGATCTCCATTTACTAACACAGCCAACTGATTTTGGTCGAGAATCGCCTGCTGTACTGTATCAGTAAAGCCTTGAATATCCTCTGGAAAAGACCGAATTGGAAACTGACTGTGAATCTGTCCCACGCGGCTTTGGTAGCCACTCAGCATCACCGCCAAATTATAAGTTGCTTTATTAATCAGTGGCGCTAGTTCCTTAGCCATCAGGGTATAGCGTCGCCGTCCCCTGTCTAAGTTTTCGATTTCTAGCCAAACTTGTTGCTTAGACCAGAAAGCATAAACTGTGTTAATAATGTCGAGGCGTTCCCAATTAACAAACCGATCTACAGGATAATAAAAATGTCTGTCTAGATAATATTGGGTAATCATATCCGGACGCTCCACTAAATCCAGAATTTTGAAAATAGTAATTTCCTGTAATCGGTTCAAAACGTAATCAATGGGAATACTATTGCGGCTTACGAATTGGATGACAGGCGCATCAACCCATAAAACATCTTTATACCGATAATCTGGGGTAGGAGGTTCGGGAGTAATGTAGTTCCAAAACTCATCTACTTCGTATCGCGTATTCTCAGAAAAGACATTTAATATATTTGCCCACCAGGTATATTCGTTGCGTCCCATAGCATCAGCAATATCGCTGGCTAAGTCCAAACCTTTTTGTGTTAGCTCCTTAGAGTCGTTAAACAAAAGATGCCACAGAAACCCCCAGTCAAGCTGTCGGTTTAAGGGTCGCCAGCCAGCGCCCAATAAACCTTTTGCTTGCGGGTTTTTGGGTGTAGAATTGTCTTCTTGGTTTCCAAAATATCCTGATCCCATAGTTTCAGTTATTCTCGCTTTGTTGTGTATTTATGGGGAAGCGATCGCTAGTTTTAGTAAAACACTTTCTTGTATTTATCCAACAGCCTTTAATATCTGTTGCAGATATTCGGGTGAAACGCTATCCACTAGCCAAACCCCATTCTCAGAACAATAAAATTCATATCCTGCTTTGTGCATTGCAGCAGCATCTACCGCAAAAACTACTGGGCGACCATGACGTTTACCTACAGCTTCGGCTGTCGCAATATCCGGCGATAGATGAACGTGATGCCGTGACATTTTCCGAAGACCATTCTGCATAATTGATTCGACGGATTTGTGTCCTGTACCGTGGTATAGCACATCTGGAGGTACAGCGGGTTCCAATTGCAAATTAATTTCTACGCTATGCCCTTGGTTAGCACGAATTAAGGTGCCTGTAGAGTCATAAGAAAAGCGTTTTTTATCATTTTGTGCGACTACCTCATCTAATTCAGCGCGGGTAATGGGAAATCTGTGCTTTTTACACGCTGTTAAAAGTTCATCTACCGAAATCCAGCCTCCAAGCGCAAGTTCAAGACCAATCTCCCCAGGATTGTGCCGCAGAATATAACTGAGATATTTGCTGATTTTAACTTGGCGTGAATTGTTCATCTAATAACTCTTTTCATTTTAACCATGCCAGTTACCTTCCAGGTATCGCTTGACTAAACCTGCGTGTGATAAAGGACTAGATAAATCATCTAGGTCGCAGTTGGTTTCATAATCTAATAACAAAACTGTTTGTTCTGCACTAAGTTGTTTCAGTTCGTCGAGTTGGTTCCCAAGACAATTTTCTAGCACCCATTTATACGAAGGTAGGTAAATAACACGACGTGCGTCTGCATAGGACAAAAGTTTGTCTCCTGTTAAGCCTGCACGATGTCCTAATACTTTTCCATAAATTCTTGTCGTGCGCTTGATACCCTTCATATTAGTTATGCTGAGTTTGCTCTTGTCTACGTCAGCAGACTCAAAAACTTTCAACCCTTGCCAAATCCCTTCTACACTCATGCTGAAGTGTCCCGGCGAAAAAGGAACGGGAATTCCTCCATGCGGGTAAAAAGGGCTAAAGCGCAGCCAAGGTTCTGAACCACGCGAGGTAAGGTCAACGATAGCGGCTTCCCCATAGCGTTGACGCAAATCGCGGGAGGTGCGGCGACTTTTTACAAAAAGCGGCATTGTAAAGTGCCTAGGCTTAGAGTGGAAGAGGATACGAGTATTTGTATTATAAGGTACTACAGAAAAACCGGACAGATTCCCGATGTCTATGGTTACTCTCGTTCCCAATCTCTGACTGGTAACGCAATTTTGGAGGCAAAGCCTCCCTTCCAAAGTTCTAGAAAACTTACTTATGGGGCTTTACTTAACTTCTACCATTCCCAGTCAGAAATTGGGAACGAGAAACGCCGAATCAATCCAAAATCGTAAATCTAAAATCCAATCGATTGACGACTTGTACTTTAAAGACATTCATAAATCACCTATTGTAATTTTTTCAATACCACAGAATTTGCTTTTGAAACAAAGTTTGGAGTTTTTTGCCCTTTCCCTTAACACGACAAGTGCGTTTTAGCACCGCCAAATCCTCTGGATGCTTTTCCAGCACCTGCTCCCACACGGCAAGGGCTACCTCTTTGTAGGCTGTTTGTAAGTCACTCATGCTGTATACTCCATAACATCTTGACCAACACATCTACCAAAGGTTAGATTGAAAAAAATGTGTTCTTCTGACCCACCTAAAGATGTGTGCCTTATTGAGTGACGTTGCTAGAGGACTATTTGTTGAGGAGAAATTACAAAATGTTTCATAAGTCGTTTCGTAATGCTATGGTGGCTGTTGCTCTATCGCTACCAGTAGTTTCGCTGACAGCCCATAATGCCTTAGCTGACCAGCGCGACTTCACAGTTATCAACAAAACTAGTAGTCCCATCCGTCACCTGTACGTCTCATATACTGGCGAGGACAAATGGGGTGAAGATATCCTGGGTAAGGATCTTCTAGCCGTTGGCGAGTCTACGTTGATATACTTCACTGGCGATGATAAGGTATGCAGCTATGACATCAAAGCTGTATTCGAGGATGGAGAAGAGGCGGAAGACTATAAGGTGAATCTTTGCGAGACTGAGACTTATAGCTTTACTGAGAATTAAGGAAGTTGGTAGGGTGGGCTTCTTCCCACCCAACACAGCTGCAATGCCAGCAAAGTTCCGCTACTGTTGAGATTGGCTAATGCAACTCAGTACCGTCCTTGCGAAGTAAGTAGCGATCGCTAATTAATTTCAGCACCACCCGTCCGATTTCTGGATGCGTCCTCTCCACTAAAGACTGTACGATAACACCCTCCATCATGCAATCTGGGCTAATTACACTGTCAGCATTGTTAAACTGAGACACCGCTTCCCAACTGTAAGCACCGATATAGAGGACGGGTACTCTTGGCAAAGAAAACTCCTCGCAAAACTCTACAAATTCGGTGTAATTCAGGAATCTGCTGTCGCGACTTACAGCAAATAGAGCGATTTCAATCTTACCATTCTGCAAACCATATTTAATGTCTTGTACACCGTAAATTTCCCCAAATACCTGAGTGTTTAGCGGCAGTTTATGCAAAGCCGAATTTTCCTGATAAGCCCGGATATAGGCTAAGCTTTTATTCGTTTCATTGTTCTTCCAGAAGTAGTTGTGGCTACCTATCCGCGTGGTTCCTTCAGTATCGACGAAGACGGTAAAATTCGTGCCATGCAGCTTTTCCGTTACCACTACTTCTTCCCCAGGATAGAGGACATCGCGGTATCTTTTCAGATTCTCCGGACTGGGAAATTTGTAATGTCCAATTGGCGCTTCCATATCCCCATTCTTGATACTCTGAGGCAAAGGATATTCGTACTTTGTTACCCCAAAATATTCTGTATAGTCATCTCCCACATTCCCGGTAAAATTTTCACCCACAGGAATTAGCAAACCTTCAGAGAAGATGCCACGCAGTTTCGCCGCCCGCAGTTTCTTAGAGTAGTAAGGACGAATCCCAAATACATCAAGATACTGTTCTGGGATAACACTATCAATCGGAAAGTAGAACGCCAAATCTCCAGGTTTAAAATTCCCCTTAGCGGTAATAACCTGATACGCCATTCCTTCAAAAGTGCAAATATCCAATCTGTCTGCGTTTGGGTGAGAAATGACGGTGTTTATTTTGACTACTTCTACTTTAAAAATGCTCATAGCTATTTCTAGAAGTTGTTGAAATATTTTGGCTTTTGCAGCTTTTTGGCCTTTGCTTTAACACAACGAACAGGTTTTAGCGCTGCTAAGCCGTTTAAATGATGTTTCGTTACAAAGTTGCCACAAGGAAAGGGCTACCACTTTGTAAACTGTTTGTATATCATGCACAGTATTACCTTTAGAAAAAAGTAGGTACGAACCCACTAAGTCTGTAGGAATTCTCGATTGTTTAAGGTGAAGTTTCTGTTTTAATGGCTGATAATCTCAGCCTCTTGGCAATATCTGACTGCTTCACCGGATACACCGCTTCATAAGGTGTCATTAGGCGTGTCAAATTATGAGACTGAACGTATTGATACTGCTGCTGCACAAATTCTGAGATGTCCTCAATGTTGACAATCCAATCGCGAGCATACTGGGATAGTAATTCACCCCGCAGTCCTAGCTGAATAGTACGTCGCTCCAGCTTTACCCCCGATGGATGATGATCCGGGTCCCATTGCAGCCTGACAGAGGAGCGCTTAACAGCTTGTTTCCAGTCTTTTTCACTTGAATATACCTCCGGCAAAAAACTAGAATGAACCGCTGCTGCCAAGATGGTATCGAAAGCCGCACGTTGAAGCCGGATAGCCAAGACAACTTCTTGCCCAGCTTTAGTTCCCCATCCTGAGCGATACATCATCCATAGAAAGTTAGGCTTAATCCAGCTCATACGGTTTAGGCTGAACTCGCCTCCAAAATAACCGTGCTGGACGGCAAAGTGACCAATAGCAGGACGATAAGCTTGGTAGACAACTACCGACGTGTTGTCAAACTGAGCCAAAATGTGACAACCAGACTTCGGCCAGTGGTTTACTTGCGTTAGATAATGTTCAGTCAATAGGTTCACGCCAATCCTCCAATACTGAGCAATCGAAAGTAGGGTGATTTCCACCCTACCCTGCTTGTTACTTGTCATCCCGGACTGGCAATGGTGTCTCCAGAATTTCCATTAGCAACTCTAGCCGCGAAGGACGAGACAGGAGCGGGATAAGATTCGGCAACGAGTAGTAGTCACCCGCAAAGGTGAAAGTATCTACCTGCGCGTGTCTTTCCTGCAATCTGCGTTCCATCCAGTCATAGGGATAACCTACTTTGATGATGAGGACGCTTGGCTCTACTTTCAGGTCGCGCTTGTAAGCTTCATAAGTTTCCACAAAGTGGGGCGCTTTGTTTTCTCCTTCGTCTGTAACTAGGATGATTTGCTCCACACGTTGCTTTCTCAGGCGCATCGCTTCCAACGCGCAACCGATGCTGGTAGCACCGCTGGCTTTGATGTGCTGGAAGGCACGTTCCCAGTCGCTTAACTGCTTCCCCGCAGCTTTGATGGGGTAAGGCATGGTGTCAAAGGCGTAGACGAATAAATCTGCCGCAGCAATGCCGGAAATTAGGGCGGCGATGCGCTTACCAACTTCGATGGCATTTTCCATTGAGCTAGATTTATCGACTAGGAGAGCAGTTGGCTGGGAAATTTTGCCGCGCTTTTTTACCTGTTCGTCCATCACGCGCTCTAACTTAGCGGCTGTATCTGCCTCTAGGTTGGCGACATCTGCCGCTACTCGCGCCTTTAAAGCCGCTACTCGCCCATCAGTTTGCGCTTTCTCCAGTTTCTCGTCGATGAGTGCTTTTACCTGGGGGTTTTCCATCGCACCGCGAGTTTGGAGTGACTTGAGGTTGTTTATTACCTCTTGGGGTGTCATAGAGTTAATCAGCGCTACTAGCACTGTGGGTGTCATCTGTTTGATGGCTCCCACAGCAACTGTGTAGGGGATTTTGTGTTCTACAATCAGTTGCGCTTGCTCTAGGGGTGAAGATGCGATCGCCATCAGCTTTAGCGCAAAGGCTAAACTATCTTCTGGCGGGTTGTCTTTGAACAATACCGCATCAGCGCGATCGCTAGGGCGTATATGCAAGCTAGCATAAAGATGCTTTATCGCCTGACGCGCTCGTAGTGCCGCACGGTCAAAGAACGCAGGATTTTTTTCCCGTTCCTTTAAATAGCGTCGCACAGCAGTACGAGTAGAACGCGGCAATTTACCCCGATACTGCTTCAAAAAGTCTACAATCCGCGCTACCTGATAAGGCGGAAACTCCTGCAACAGCACAAACCCCGCATCCCGGTGTTCGGTCAACTTGCTGGTGAGTAAATTGCCAACAAATACCTCTTTGTGGTCGCGGACATCACCTTGGCGCTGATACCATACTGCTAAATGTCCATAAAAAATCGGGTCGCCCTCCACCATATTCTGATGAACTTCAGCTACTTTCTCTAGCTCCCGGTGGGGTGTAGTGAGCAGACTATTTAGCATATCTAAACGCACGTCGCGCTCTGTTGCTTGCACAGGAATCACCTCTATATAAGTCACCCCGTACAAGTTGAGAAAGCTCTTGGCTACTTTGTAAATAAGTATGTAAGCTTTCTCGGTTTGGATACGGGGCGAACGCTTGAAGAATTGGAAATTATATGCTCCGCGCAAGTCGGCAAAGCCGTTCACTTTCTCTGATGCTCTACCACTGAGCTACATCTCCAATTGGAGATAATGGGATTTGAACCCATGGCAACCAGAACCCTATGTGTGTATGCTTCACTCGTTAGGGCGCAAAGCGGTAAATTATAAGCTGCGAATTAGCTGATGTCGCTTTTAGGCGGCTACTCGCAGATGAGTTCAAATTTAACTACTCTTTTATACTACACAAATACTACAACATCGTCAAGGGACTGGAAAAAATAATTTTCACTCTCGTAGGCAAAAAAAGTCCCAAGTCAGAATATATATATAGACAGGCGGTAAAATACAAATTCCCTGGCTTTGCCAGAACTCCTTCATGGGAATAGTATGCTTGATTTCTGTCGCCGCCCAGTTGCCGTCGATTTATTTGCTGGTGCGGGGGGATTTTCCCTGGGAATTGAGCAGGCTGGGTTTGATGTGGCGGTGGCGGTTGAGGTTGACCCGATTCACGCCGCAACTCATGCTTATAACTTTCCCCACACCAAAGTTTTGTGTGCAGACGCGAGGAAGTTATCAGGTAAGGCAATTAAAGAAGCGGCGATACAAGCTAGTGGGGAGATTGACTTAGTAATCGGGGGGCCACCTTGCCAAGGTTTCTCTTTGATGGGGAAGCGGTGTCTGGAAGATGAGCGCAACGACTTGGTATTTGAGTTCTGTAGATTAGTAGTAGAACTGCAACCCCGCTATTTTGTCATGGAGAATGTACCGGGGATTGCTCAGAAGGAACACGCGATTTATCTGGATTTGATTAATAGTGAGTTGGAAGCCGCGGGATACTGCATCACGCAACCTGTGAAGGTGTTAAAAACGGCAGAGTTTGGAGTACCGCAGAATCGGAAGCGTTTGATTTTATTGGGTTCTCGTGCTGGAGAACGCCAGCTTGAGTATCCTAAACCCCTAATTCCTAATCCCCAATCTGTATTTACCACAGTCAGGGATGCGATCGCAGACTTGCCCAACCTGGATGACTTTCCCGAACTCCTGACAAGCGATGAAGTCTTGCTTGAACGGCGACAGCTTAAAAAAATGCGCTCCCTAGCCAGCCTCTATGCACAGCAGCTAATGGAAGCTTCCCCCGACCTTAATAATTTTGCCTATCGTCGGCTAAGTTGTGGGAATCTGTTGACGGGATCTCTGCGAACCCAGCACTCTACTACCTCAATTGAGCGTTTCCAGAAAACTCTACCTGGTGAGTTGGAATCTGTAAGCAGATTTAGACGCTTGCATTGGGATAAACTTTCACATACTTTAAGAGCCGGAACTGGCTCTGGAGGCGGTCGCTACACTTCTCCCCGTCCAATTCATCCGGATTACCACAGAGTTATTTCTGTACGCGAAGCAGCGAGATTGCATTCTTTTCCAGACTGGTTTCGCTTTCACACAACAAAATGGCACGGGTTCCGACAAATTGGGAACTCCGTGCCACCATTGTTGGCAAGGGCTGTGGGTCGTCAAGTTATTGCCTCGCTGGGCATTATCCCACCCAAGCCAAAAGAGCCTATAGAATTAGGGAACACTCAACTACTCCGGTTTAATCCGTGGGAAGCTGCTCGGTATTGGTCAGTCAGTAGTCAGGGAATTGTCAAGTTGGAAAGCTGAAACGTTCTCAGGTTCTAACAACGCCTCCAACCTACCCTTTGAGCTACAAACCTGCAAAGACGAATCAATCCAACCAGCCAAACTTACATATTTGCTTTCGGCTTATTTGCCTCATTTTTTACTTCAGATAGAACATTGTATCCTTCTGGCCCTGGAGGATTTGTAGATTCAGCAACGCCTTCTGTAGGGCCGCCGACTGCTTTCCATGCAGGAAAACCGCCTTTGAGTTCAGAAACGCACTGGAACCCAGCAGAGCGCATTTGGGAAGCTGCTTGAGCGGTTTGCTCGTCAGATTCGCCATAGACATAAATATCGCGAGTGGGCTGAAGACTTGTTTTGGCGCGGTCTACCAATTCCTCTAGGGGCATAGGCATGGCTCCCATGATGTGACCGTTGTTAAAAGTATCGCGATCGCGCACATCTAAAATTGTTAGAGCAGGCTCGCCCCATTCTAAACGGGCTTTCAGGTCGCTTACGCTTGATTGGGGTTTCAGTCCCGGTGGGGTGGGCGTAACTTCTGGTAGGGCATCTTTCGCTTTTAAAATGGTTTCTTCAACCTTGTTGGTAGCACTTTCCACAGTATCTGCAACTTTTTTTGAAGCATCTTCAATTTTATTTTGAATATTGTCCATGAGAAAATTTAACCAATCACATCAATAGAAATGTAATAGGAAGTTAACTTTTTATTTATCCTTCTCCAGAAAGAAGGTTAAAATAATCTTTCTTTAGACAGAGTTGACTATTAATTTCTCTGTTGTTGTAACCTACCAAATCTTTAGTTTTGTTAATCTTGCCTGACGCATTTGGTCTATATTTTTACGAATTGTAACAGTTTGGGGATAATGTGTTCCAAGGATGCGATCGCTCAGTTCTTAAACTTGCAGATACAGCAGTTTCGCTTGGGTGTAGTCTCGTTGAGAAAAGTAGAGAGTTGCCAGATTATCCAGACTGGAGGCTAATTATGTTTCTAAACGGATCGGTCTTGCCTGAGTAGAGAAGACTACAAAAGGCAGCAAAAAATCTAAATTTCTCTAAGCTGCGGGAAATGATTCTAATAACTCGCTAGACATCGCGCTATGCTGTATTGGGTGCTAACTACTTACGTCATGGCGCATTCCCAAGTTGTCCGGTGTCTGTTATTCAACCTTTACCCACAGAAGTAGTCCATTTGATAGCAGCTGGAGAGGTAATTGACTCTCTGGCTGCTGTAGTGCGGGAACTGGTGGAAAATTCTTTAGATGCTGGTGCAACGCGCATCAGTGTTTCCCTGTCGCCGGAACAGTGGCGAGTGCGGGTGGCAGACAATGGCTGCGGCATGAATTTGGTAGACTTGAAACAAGCAGCAGCTGCCCATAGTACCAGTAAAATCCGCGACTGCGAAGACCTCTGGAAGATTACCAGTCTGGGGTTTCGCGGGGAAGCGTTGCACAGTTTGGCAGCTTTGGCAGAATTGGAGATTTACAGCCGTTGTGCGGGAAGCACTGAAGGTTGGCGAGTGGTTTATAACTCGCAGGGGGAAGCGGTGCAGGTGGAGACAGTTGCGATCGCTCCCGGTACAGTTATCACCGTGGCAGATCTGTTTGGCAACTGGTTGGCGCGTCGTCAGGCAATGCCAACACAAGCACAACAGCTAAGAATAGTACAAGCTACAATTCAACAAATCGCCATTTGTCATCCCCACGTCACCTGGCAAATACAACAAAGCGATCGCCCTTGGTTCGCTCTCAGCCCAGGAACCAGCGCGAAACATATTCTGCCCCAAATTCTCCGAGAAGTGCGTTTGAACGATTTACAGCAACTCTCGGTTGAAGTTCCTACTCACCCAGAAAGTAGTCCACAGAGGGAGAAAACCAATCCCCAACCCCCAATCCCCAATCCCCAATCTAAAATCGACTTGGTGCTAGGATTACCAGACAGATGCCATCGCCGTCGTCCAGACTGGGTGCGGGTGGGGATGAATGGACGCTTGGTGAAATCTCAGGAACTAGAGCAAACTATATTGGGGGCTTTGGTGCGAATTGTGCCACGCGATCGCTACCCAATTTGTTTTCTCCATCTGAGGATTTGTGCTAGTCAAATTGACTGGAACCGTCACCCCGCCAAGTCAGAAATTTATTTACACCAGCTTTCTTACTGGCAAGATCAGGTGAAATCGGTAATTGAGCAAGCCTTACGCCTCAACGTCGAGACAATTCCTGAAAAAACCCTCACGCAACGGGTGGGAAAATTGCTCAAAGCGTCGGAAGCGCATAGTAGCTATAATGCAAGTCGTTCCATTCAACCGACACCAACTCAAGCTAGTGAAATAGGGTTATTGCCACTAAAAGCCGTTGCCCAAATTCACAACACCTATATTGTGGCAGAGCATCCGGCTGGGGTGTGGTTGGTAGAGCAGCACATCGCCCACGAACGGGTTTTATACGAGCAATTGTGCCAGACTTGGCAACTCGTACCCCTAGAACTACCAGCGATTTTAAATCAACTTTCACCCGCTCAGCTCGATCAACTTGAACGCATCGGTTTAGATGTAGAACCTTTTGGCGAACAACTTTGGGCGGTACGCACCGCACCCGCACCCTTGCGATCGCGCTCAGATTGTGCAGATGCTCTCTTGGAACTCAGTCTGGGAGGGGATTTGGAAGCTGCACAAGTGAGCCTAGCTTGCCGTAGTGCTATCCGCAACGGTACAACTCTCAGCTTGCTTGAGATGCAAACCCTGTTAGAACAATGGCAGCAAACACGCCATCCTCGCACCTGTCCCCACGGGCGACCAATTTATTTATCACTAGATGAATCAGCCCTCGCCCGTTTCTTCCGCCGTCATTGGGTAATTGGCAAAAGTCACGGTATTTAAAAGCTTTAACTGTTAGCTTCTACCTCCTCATTATTCTCTACTTTCTTGATTTTCCGCTCATACCAGTTCATCAAAGGAGTTGCGCTAATCCCATGTAGAAGTACAGAAATCACGATAACAATGTAAGTAATCCAGGCTATTTGTTCGCCCAAAGTGTCTTTTAATCCTTCGCCAAAGGCATAGGAAAGATAATACAAAGAGCCGACACCGCGAATGCCAAACCACCCAAATAACGAGCTGGTTGCAGGGCCAAAGTTTCGTCCGAGCAAGCTAATCCAAATTCCCAAAGGTCGAATTGCAAATAATAACAATACTGCTACTAAGATTCCTTGACCCGCGTAGTCGCGCATCGGTGCATATCTTAGTATTGTCCCCAATATCAAAATTGTTGCTACCTCCAGCAGTTTTTCAATTTGCTCGGTAAATTCAAATCGAGATTTTTGCTTTTCTGAATCTTCGTAAGTGCGCTGAACCACCACTCCAGCAACAAAAACCGCGAGAAAGCCATAACCGTTAACAACTTCTGTGAAGGAATAGGTCAGCAAAATTGTACTCAGCGCCACGAAATCTTCCATCAAGTTATCGACAGGGCGGAATTTTTGCAGTCGCTTGTCAATCCAGCCAACGCTTTTTGCTACAACAATTCCCATCACGATGGCGGCGGCGATCGCCCAAAGTAAATCAACAACTACCCACTCTTTAAACCAGTTTTCCCAGTTGTTATCTTTTAAGGAGTGAATGCCGAAATAAACAAAGGGAAAAGCTAAGGCATCATTCAACCCGCCTTCAGAAGTCAAACCAAAGCGCAACTCATCGCGATCGTCCATATTTTCCATCTGGACTTCTGAGGCTAATACTGGATCGGTGGGGGCGAGAATTCCTCCCAATAAAATAGCAGGACCCCAGTCCATTTTTAAAATAAAATGTCCAACGGCAGCGATCGCAAAAATTGAAATCGGCATCAGCAACCCAATCAGCCGCGCCGTGATATTCCAAGACCACAAATTCAGCGGACGATTCATCTTCAGCCCGCAGCTAAATACTGAGACAATCACCACAAATTCCGCCAGTCGTTCCAGAAACTCGGCATCTGGTCGGATCTGAACCAACTTAGTCCCGTATGGCCCCAACAAAATACCTACAATCAGGTAAATGATGGCATAGGAGAGAGGTAAACGGGCAATCCAGCCCGAACCCAACGTCACCATAAGCAGGAGTAGACCAATAACCAGCAGGTCAAGAATATATATATCTACAGGAGGGAAGAGCGCTTGCAGCATACAGTTAGCGATCGCACGATTGGCAACAAACATCTGAGCTTACTGCGAAGTCTCCCCGCTCTAAATCATCCTGTGTGATTATTTGTTATCCAGGTTGTGTATACCCTTGTACTTATGCCAACTTAGTTGGTGATGGACAATCAATATATTCTTACAAACTATTATGATGCCTCCTAGTCCGACGACTCCCAAACTACTACAGATGCTCCAGTGGCTGGCAAGCCCGATGACGTTTATGGATGCTTGCGCCGCACGTTACGGAGATATTTTCACATTGCCATTAGGCGCGAAGCTTGTCCCAGTGGTGTTCACAAGCAATCCCCAAGCGCTTCAAGAGATTTTGACAGATTCAAAGCATTTTGAAGCCCCAGGTGATACTAACCAGCTTTTCCAGCCTTTTCTAGGAGAGCGTTCCGTGATTACGGTGAGTGGCACGCGCCACCAGCGTCAGCGCCAGCTGTTAATGCCTCCCTTTCATGGGGAACGGATGCGAACCTATGGACAGGTGATGGGCGATGTCACAAAGCAAGTAGTTAGCCAGTGGAAAATTGGTCAACCGTTCTGCGTCCGTTCATCCACGCAAGCGATCGCTATGCGGGTGATTTTGAAGGCAGTGTTTGGTATAAATGAAGGATCGCGCTGTCATCAGATAGAGCAACTCCTCAGCGCCATGCTAGATGACATGAGTTCTCCCCTGAGTGTCGCTTTTCTTTATTTTCCGGCTCTGCAAAAGGATTTAGGTGCCTGGAGTCCGTGGGGAAAGTTTGTGCGCCGCAGACAGTAAGTTGACAAACTCATCTACGATCAGATTCAGGAACACCGAGCGCACCCTGACCCATCTCGCACAGATATTCTCACCTTGCTAATGTCTGCTCGTGGCGAAGCGGGGGAGGCGATGACGGATGTGGAGTTACGCGATGAATTGATGACCTTGTTAGTGGCAGGTCACGAAACTACGGCAACTGCCTTGGCTTGGGCGTTGTACTGGATTCACAAGCTGCCATCGGTGCGCCAGAAGCTACTACAGGAACTCAATAGCCTTGGTGATGACCCAGACCCCAACGCTATTTTTAAACTGCCCTATCTCAACGCTGTCTGCTGTGATCTGCGAATTTACCCGGTTGGGATGCTGCTCTTACCACGGGTGGTGAAAGCAGCGCGAACTCTTATGGGTTACGAACTCGATCCGGGTACGGTGATAATCGGTTCCATTTATCTGACGCACCGCCGCGAGGATTTATACCCGGAACCAGAGCAGTTTAAGCCAGAACGCTTTCTGGAACGTCAATTTTCACCTTTATGAATACCTGCCCTTTGGCGGAGGCAGTCGGCGCTGTACTGGTTCAGGTTTTGCCCAGTTTGAAATGAAAGTGGTACTCGCCGAGATGCTTTCACGCTTTGATCTGGCACTGGCAGATAATCGTGAGGTAAAACCTGTACGCCGTGGTTTAGTTTCAGCTCCCAATGGCAGTGTGCGGATGATGGTCACGGGCGAAGGTCGCCATTCTCCAACGCCCCAATTAACTTCTAGTAGCGTCTAAGCTTGTGAAAGCAATTTGTATTTGAGCAAAAAAGAGCGATCGCTATCCGTAAATGCACTCACGATACTTGTAGTTATAGTCGTCGGGTGTGCAATGCAGTTTTCTCGGAAACGTTGCGGATTTATCCCGTAGCGATGCTGGCTTTGGCTCAAAGTGTAAGATTGCCCCTTAGCTTAATTAGCTATTAGTTTAATGTGGATACATGGCTTTCTCCCTGTATTTATCTTTTCCCCCATCGGGAAGATATATACGCATAACCGAAGCGTTTCAAACTAGAGGGTTTTCTAAAAAGACAATTTTCTCCTAATAAATATTTGCCTTTGGGTCGCAGCAACCACTGCTGTATTAACATGGCATTTGCCATCTTGGAAATAAAACTGATTCTCGTTACAATTGGGTCGCTTTATCAATTGGCTCTTAGCGATAGTCCAGTAAAGCCTCTACCCTGTGGTGTCGCCTTAGCGCCCCTAGCCAGTATGCGAATGTTTGTGACTTCCAAACGTTATGACAAATCCCCAACTTTTCATAGTAGCGCTACTTCTGCATAAACTACAGCGCGATCGCATCCTCTTTTCAACCCTCTTTTGTAGAGACGGCGATTTACCTCAAGTCTTCTACTGACTTTTCCCTAGCCAGACTTGAAATTGCGCCTTGCTCCCGATCTAAGTTTTAGCTAAACTTTTACCGTAACTTTGCAAATTCTTTGTATCTTCTTCATTTTTCCCCCTAGTCAAGCACAGTATGTTTAATGTAGGAGTAACAGGTCAAGGGTGATGTGGATAATTAATACAGTTTTAATTTTTGCAGGGATAGCTTTTATAAGTTTGTTCTGGGGAAAATTTGCTGAAGAAGTAATTAGGGCTATGAGCTTTTTCTTCTCAGGATTCCAATCAATATTAATTGTAATTTTCCAATTGTTACGTCATGCCCTTGTTGGAGCAATCATTGGAGCAGTAGGCGGTATAATTTTTTCTGCAATATTTCATATTTCTGGCGCTCCAATGAATGTGGTATGGCAAGTTGCTGTTGCAGTAGGATTAGGCTCTTTTTCAGTGTGGATGCTCAAAGCTTTGGTAGAAGAGTGGAGTAACTTGTATTGGAGTATTCGTAATGCCAGACGCAACACCTATCGCCCGCGGCGATAGAAGTTGCTTGCACTCATAGCTTCTGGCGTTTCTAAAGATAAGCAATTTAAGCTAAGATTGGAAATCGCCAACTTCCTGTTTGTATTATGAGAATTGCCCAAATTGCTCCACTGTGGGAACGAGTACCACCCTTTCGCTATGGAGGAATTGAGCTAATTGTCAGTTTATTGACAGATGAATTAGTTCAACGCGGTCATGAAGTCACATTATTTGCCTCTGGAGATTCCCTCACGACTGCTCAGCTTAAATCAGTGCATGAGCAGGCACTGCGGTTAGATCCCAAAATTAAGGAGCATGGACTTTATGAGCAAATGATACTTTCTCAAGTCTATCAACAGGCGCATCACTTTGATATTATTCATTCCCACGTCGGTTGTGCAGCCCTACCTTATACTGCTTTTGTAACAACACCAACCGTACACACTACCCACGGCATCTTTACGCCGGATAACGAGAAAATATTCCGGCAATTTAGATGGCAGCCTTATATCAGCATCAGCGAAGCGCAGCGAGAACCCAAACTAGGTTTAAATTACATCCACACGGTCTACAACGGCATTGACCCAGATGTCTATTCCTTCCAAGAAAAGCCTTCTCAACCAACTTATCTAGCCTTTGTTGGTCGCCTCTCACCGGAAAAAGGGCCAGAAGGAGCGATTAAAATTGCCCGTGCCATCGGCTTACCTCTGAAAATGGCTGGCAAAATTGATGTAGTCGATAGGGAATATTATAAGGAAATTCTAGAACCGCTGATTGACGGCGAACAAATCCAGTATTTAGGGGAAGTGTCCCACGAGGAAAAGGTGCACCTACTGGGAGGCGCTACAGTGACGCTATTCCCGATTACTTGGCGCGAACCATTTGGCTTAGTGATGATTGAATCGATGGCAACTGGTACGCCGGTGATTGGTATCGCAATGGGTTCGGTGCCAGAAGTCATCGCGCATGGTAAGACTGGGTTTGTCTGCCACTCCATAGAAGACATGATTTCAGCAATTCCAGAGGCAATGAAGTTAAATCGGCAGACTTGTCGAGACTACGTTTTAAGCCGTTTTAGCGTTCAAAAAATGGTTGACGAGTACGAAAAAACTTACCAGATGGCACTGCTGGGGAATGGCTGATAAAATTACGGATTGCACAAGTTTCCTCGGTGTGGGAACGAGTTACATCGCAGGATTAGGGTGGTATTGAGTTAATAGTTAGCTATCTGGCAGATGAGTTGGTGCGTCGAGGTCATGATGTCACCTTATTTGCCTGTAGGGATTCTCAAACTTTGGCTCAGTTAGAGCCAGTTTACCCGGTAGTGCGCTTAGCTCCATACAAAGCTGCTTATCAACAAGTCCTCGCTTGAAGTGATAACTTCTCGTTCCCATGCTGGGCCTGGGAATGCTACAATACGTGGCTCTGCCTCCGGGTATACTGCTAACTCATCAGCAATTTCTTTACACTCTCCCTGACACTTCAAGCAGTCTTTTTCTTAAAAATATTTAAGATGAGGCAGAGCCTCTAAATGTGTCTTTCCAACGGGAAACCCTACAATTTTGATGATAACGCCTTGCTCTTAGGCTCTATATAGTCATCAAAGCCAATTAACTTTAAATGCTTTGAACCATCCTTACCAATCAGTTCTTTTGCTAATAAGTAACCAGCACAAGTCCAAGTTTGATTTCTTCTAGCTTCTCTGCCAATTAAATGTCCGGTATGCCCATCATAGTATTCTGGCCATTCATCTTTTTGCAAACGTTTTCCAGCAAGTTCAATGGCTGAACTTGCAAAGTTTAAATATTCCTGTTCGCCAACTTTTTGAGCTGCTGCTGCCCACATCCACATCAGAACAGGCCAGCTGCCACCATTATGATAAGACCAAGGACTATTTTTTGGATCGCAGCCCGTGACAATTTTCCACTCTTGACCGTCTATAGCTGCATAACAGATTTTAAAGGGCATCTGTCCAAGAAGCTCTTTTTTGCGTTCTTTGATCAGCTTCATAATTTTTTCTGACATATCCTTGGTGGCTAGAGAAGATACAATTGCCATCAAGTTGCCTAGAGAAAAGAAACGGAAATCCATTTGCGAAGGGCCGATATTACCAATTAGATAACCGCCATCTTCTGGTATCCAATCATCTAAATTAGCATAGGGAATGGAGTTAGCATATATATTGTACTTATTGATAGCTGTTTCTCCATATTCCTCGACATTGTACTGATAGGTTTTATTCAATTCTTCCATATCCATCCAATATTCATCCCGCATATGGTTAGCGAGATCGATTAATCGTTTCTTGATTTCTGGAATAAGTTCTTTATTGCTGTGATTTTTCCGATCTAGTAGCTCATCAGCAGCACGCAAGGCAGCATAAAATAGCACTTGGATTTCTAAAGGATAACCATAGATACCCATCCGACGGTCAATCATACAAGCGCCATCGGGTACTAAGATAGTTGGCTCTCGATCGAAGCGATCGCTAAAGCAGAGTTCCAGAATTAACCTGATGCCTTCTTGGAAGTCAATTCGGTGGACTAAAGCAGTCTTTCCGGTTGCTTTCCAATACGCCCGCAACAGGATAATCCACCAGAGGCTAGAATCAACAGGCGTGACTCTAGCGATCGCGTGTTGACCAAAATCAGGTTCCAGCTTTTCTTTCCCCTGCTTTTTAATAATTTTGAAGCTTGCAGGCATCAAAACTCGCCCGGTGTTTAAAAAAGTGCTTGACCTTTCTTGCTGATGCAATTCTAATGTTACTTCAAGAAAGTTTTTAACAATTTCTTTGCCCTTGATTAACTGTAATTTTCCATTAATAGTAATTTCAAAGTCACCTTTTATAAGAAACAGAAGTGCTACAGGAATAAAATCCCGAATAAAAACTTGATCATAATTGAGCATATCCTTACTAACTTTGGTACGCTCATTTTCTTTCCGATTTTTTTTAGCAGTATAGGCTGCTGGCGTGCCTACCAAACTTCCTTTATAGGAAATTAGCGACTCAACAAGTATCCTCATTGCTTCTATTTCCAGTGCATTTTCTTCCATAGGACGCAAACCTCTGCAATTTTCATATCAACTATAGCAAGATGCAGCTTTCTCTTCGCCGCTCGTAATGAGGAGAATTGGACAACAACTTTAAAATAGAGCTTAGGATAGAAAGTGGGTGTATAATTAAAAGTTTTTATAATGCTCCCAGGCAACAAACGGCACGAGTGACTTGGGAAGCCAGGGGAAACAAGCGATCGCTTCCTCTGGCGACATGACAAAACGGAAAATTTTGTTGCGTGGGAATAGTTAGGCAAATAGTTGATTAAGTTGATTAAATTTGTAGAAGTGTGAAAAAGGCGCATATCTTGCAACCTTGACATCTAGTAGGATGTCAGGGAGTTTTGTGGGTCAAACTTCTACCATGATGATAGTGCGACCCAAATAAAGCCCTCACAAACAAGCTGTATTCTTGAGCAGAAACCTGATTCATGGCACCAGATACTCTTGAACTGGAAGGAAAAACCTATATTCGGGCTGACGAACTACCCATCCCGGAATGGCCTTGCGTTTTGGGCGATCGCCCCCAGCCGACTCTTACCATTAAAGATAATGATCTATTTTTAGTTACCGACACGCTGGGCAACATTTCTGGGTGTTTAGGCGATGACATGAACTCCAGCATGGGGTTGTTCTGCGCTGATACCCGCTTCCTCAGCCGCCTGGAGTTGCAAATTAACGAACGTCCCCCGGTATTGCTCAGCAGCACAGCTGATAAAGGGTTTGCCCTTTCAGTTTTGTGTACCAATCCGAGTATGGACGGAGGAGTGCGATTAGAAGGAGGAGATAAATTAGAACCAGAGGGGCAAATAGATGGCGGGGCGATGTTTGATTTTGCTCCCCTACGCGCCGACACCATAGGAATTGCGCGGGAAATTGTTCTCAATGGAGCGCTGTTTGAAGAATTAACAGTCTCCAACTACAGCACCAATTCAATTAGCTTTCAACTCAGTCTCAGCTTTGATGCAGATTTTGTGGACTTATTTGTAGTCCGGGGCTACGCTCGAAAACATAAAGGGCAGCTCTTACGAGCAGTGCCAAAAGGTGAAACCGCAGAAAAAGAAAATTTTGAGCTGAAATTAGCTTATCAAGGGCTGGATGGCTCTTTGATGGAATCTCACATTGAGTTTGTTCATCTCCAACCAGACTCGCTGACAGGTTACACGGCAGTTTGGCAGCTAGAGCTGGATTCGCACGAAACCCAGAAGCTGGGCTATCGGCTGCAAATGCGGATCAAAAATCGCCCCGCTTCGAGTGTACCTGCGCCAGTAACTCTAGTACAAGCGAGAGCCGCAGAGTTATCAGAGCAGCAAGATTGGCGCAATCACGTTACGCGGATTCGTTCGGACAAAAATACCTTTAATCGGGTGATTGAACGGGCTGAACAGGATGTTTATTTGCTGCGGCAATCTTTCGGTAAGGGCAAGGTACTCTCCGCTGGGGTGCCGTGGTTTTCCACTTTGTTTGGACGCGACTCGATCATTGCAGCATCGCAAACCTTGATGCTCGATCCGACTATTGCCCGCGAAACTCTAACTATTTTGGCTGACTACCAAGGTAAGAATGAGGATGATTGGCGCGACGAGCAGCCGGGGAAGATTTTGCACGAGTTGCGAATGGGGGAAATGGCTCGTTGTCAAGAAATTCCTCATACGCCTTATTACGGGACTGTGGATGCTACGCCACTGTGGTTAATGCTGTATGCGGAATATTTTGCCTGGACAGCGGATCGGGAAACTCTTGAGCTATTGTGGCCTAACGCTTTGGCGGCGATGGATTGGATTGACCGCAGCTGCCAGGAAACGGGCTATCTGAGTTACCAACGTCAATCGAAGCGGGGTTTGGCGAATCAGGGTTGGAAAGACTCTGGTGATTGTATTGTGAATCGCCAGGGGCAGCTGGCGATGGGCGCGATCGCTTTGTCGGAAGTGCAGGCTTATGTCTATTCTGCTAAACTCCGCCTTGCAGAAATCGCCCGGATGAAGAAGCGGTTAGACCTGTCGGATCGATGGCAAGACGAGGCGAGAGACTTGAAGAACCGCTTTAATCGCGATTTTTGGATGGCAGAGGAAGGCTTCTGCGCTCTGGCTTTGGATGGCGACGGCAATCAGGTTGATAGTATTACTTCTAATCCCGGTCACTGTCTGAATCTAGGCATCCTCTTGCCGGAAAAAGCTTATAGCGTAGCGGAACGGCTGCAAGCGCCGGATATGTTCAACGGCTGGGGGATTCGCACTTTGAGCAGTTTGTCCCCAGCATACAATCCGATGGGCTACCATGTAGGGTCGGTTTGGCCTCACGATAATGCTCTGATTGCGATGGGAGTGCGATCGCTAGGGCTTATCGATCAAGCTCTGGAACTTGCCAAAGCTTTGTTTGATATGACCATACAGCAGCCTTATCAGCGACCGCCAGAACTATTTTGCGGCTACGATCGAACAGAGGATAACGCACCAGTCAAATATCCCGTAGCTTGTTCTCCGCAAGCTTGGGCAACTGGCAGCATCTTTCAGCTGCTGCAAATGATGGTTAATTTGGTGCCAGATGCTCCTAATAACTGCTTGCGGATTATTGACCCAGCTTTACCTGAGTCGATTAATCGTCTGGCGTTACACAACTTGAGAGTTGGAGCAACGCTGCTGGATCTGGAATTCGAGCGTTCTGGCAGTACCACCGCTTGTCGGGTCGCCAAGAAGCGGGGGAACCTCCGAGTCGTGATTGAAGCCTGATTTCCTCATTCCCAGGCGATCGCCTGGGAATGAGAGAATTAATCTTCTTGAGGTTCGCTGCTATTGCCGGGAGACGATTTGTAAAGCGCATCCAATTGTTCGCGGGCATCTTCTACGGACATAGAACGCATCACCAGCAGCGGCTCATTAATTGGGTTCCCGGCATCATCTAACAGTTCCGGGTGCGGTACAGTTCGATAACCAGTGGCGGAAGTCATGTAGGGACCCGATGGTGGGTAACGCCGTGGAGTATCCATACTGCTGATAGTCAACAAGCTGCGGATCATATTCGCGATCGCTAAAAATGCCAAAATGGTAAAGACAACAAGATAAAGCAGGTGTAACATACGATTTTCCTCCAGGCCACACAGTCTAAGTAGTTGTTAGTTTTTATTTGTTATTGCTAGTCGCTTGCTCGGTACGGAACCGCATCCCCACCTGCCAGCACTCCGTTACTAGCTGGTGCCACGGCACCAAAGCAGACGTTTCGATACCGACTTGAGCGCCAGTTGCTAAGAAAAGCATCTGAGCTGTGCTGACTTCAGCTTGAGCTTGCTTTACCCGTTCGAGCAGGTCTGATTGCTGATTCTCACTTAAAAAGGGAATTTCTTCAGTTTCTAAGAGCAGGCGCGATCGCGCAAACCAATACTGAAAATCTTCTAACAACGGTTGTAATACCGTCTTGAGCAATTCGTTTTCCGGCAGGTTGGAAAGGGGCATGATAAAAGCCGAATACTATCCTACTTTAATCTTAACTTACTTTACAATTCTTAATGTTATTTAAAACTTTTTTAATAAAGTCTAGAGCCAGGGGAAAATTATTCCCTTTTTCCCTCCTCTCCAGCCCCCAATCCAAAATTCAAAATTGACTGACCCTTTGTCTTTCAACAACCTGGGTATCATAGAAGCAGTGCTATCACAACAATTCTGTCTATTTTCGCTCTTATGGTTCAGCAGCCAATGCCCCCCGAAGAATCTTCAGCTTCCCAGGATGTGCCAGCAAAGATAAATTTGCCCCGTACCAGTGAATCTGAATCCTTGAAGAAAATCCGTCACACGGCATCCCACGTTATGGCGATGGCGGTGCAAAAGCTGTTTCCTAAGGCACAGGTGACTATCGGCCCGTGGATTGAAAACGGATTTTACTATGACTTTGACAATCCAGAGCCATTTACAGAAAAAGACTTAAAAACCATCCAGAAAGAGATGGTCAAGATTGTCAATCGCAAATTGCCAGTAATTCGGGAAGAAGTCAGCCGCGAGGAAGCCGAAAGCCGAATTAAGGCAATTAATGAGCCTTACAAACTAGAAATATTAGAAGACCTACAAGAACCCATTACCATCTATCATTTGGGAGATCAGTGGTGGGATTTGTGTGCTGGGCCTCATGTAGAAAACACCAGCGAGTTGAATCCAAAAGCATTTGAATTGGAAAGCGTCGCTGGAGCTTACTGGCGCGGCGATGAAACCAAAGCACAGCTACAGCGAATTTATGCCACGGCTTGGGAATCGCCGGAACAGCTGGCTGAGTACAAGCGACGCAAGGAAGAAGCGCTGCGGCGAGATCACCGCAAGCTAGGCAAAGAACTGGGATTGTTTATTTTTGCCGATCAGGTGGGGCCAGGGTTGCCCCTGTGGACACCAAAAGGAACGGTGTTGCGGAGCGTTCTGGAAGATTTCCTTAAGCAGGAACAGCTCAAACGCGGATACCAGCAGGTAGTAACGCCCCACATCGCCAGAGTCGATTTATTTAAAACCTCTGGACACTGGCAGAAATACAAAGAAGATATGTTCCCGATGATGGCGGAGGATGAGCAAGCGGCGGCGATGGAACAAGGGTTCGCACTCAAGCCGATGAATTGCCCTTTCCACATCCAAATCTATAAGAGCCAGTTGCGCTCTTACCGGGAACTACCGATGCGACTGGCGGAGTTTGGCACCGTCTACCGTTACGAACAATCTGGGGAACTCGGTGGATTAACGCGAGTGCGCGGTTTCACCGTGGATGATTCTCACTTATTTGTAACGCCAGAACAACTTGAGAGCGAATTTCTCAACGTGGTGGATTTGATTCTGTCGGTGTTTAAGAGTCTGCAACTGAAGAACTTTAAGGCGCGTCTCAGTTTCCGCGATCCAAATTCAGACAAGTACATCGGTTCCGATGAAGCTTGGGAAAAAGCTCAAGGTGCGATTCGCCGCGCCGTGGAAACGCTAGGAATGAATTACTTTGAGGGAATTGGGGAAGCAGCGTTTTATGGCCCTAAACTGGATTTTATCTTCAGCGATGCTCTAGAGCGGGAGTGGCAGCTGGGTACGGTGCAAGTAGACTACAATTTGCCAGAACGTTTTGATTTGGAGTACGTTGCGCCGGATGGTTCCCGCCAACGTCCTGTGATGATTCACCGCGCTCCTTTTGGGTCTTTAGAAAGGCTGATTGGGATTTTAATTGAGGAGTATGCTGGGGATTTCCCGTTGTGGTTAGCGCCAGTACAAGCGCGACTGCTGACAGTAAGCGACGATCAGTTGCCGTTTGCTCAGGAAGTGGTAAACCAAATGCTACGCTGCGGTATTCGCGCTGAAGTTGACACCAGTGGCGAACACCTCAAGAAACAGATTCGCAATGGTGAAAAGGAGAAAATCCCAGTTATGGGAGTTGTGGGAGCGAAAGAGGTGGAAGCTAATAGTTTGAGTATTCGCCTCCGCGCTTCGGGTAAGCCAACTCAAGAGTTAGGAGCGATGCCTGTTAGTGAGGTAATTGAGAGAATCAAAGACGCTAAGCTCAACTACGGCAGCTTTTAAACTGTAGGGTGGGTTTTTTCCCACCTTACTGATTATTCCAGAGGATGAAGGGAGCGATCGCTCCCTTTTTCCATTTTTAACCTCTTTTCCTAAGCAATACGGAATCCATAACATTTCTGGTGAAGG
Source organism: Trichocoleus sp. FACHB-6 (assembly GCF_014695815.1). NCBI lineage: Bacteria > Bacillati > Cyanobacteriota > Cyanophyceae > Leptolyngbyales > Trichocoleusaceae > Trichocoleus > Trichocoleus sp. FACHB-6. The sequence continues at coordinate 129,008 of NZ_JACJOY010000127.1, read as the reverse complement.
GTAAGTATACAAACTTTTATCCTAAACACCAGCCAAAATGGAGAAATTACACGTTTTAGGAACAAGCATTTTTCTAGTAGCATCTATTGGATTTAGTACGTCTCAAGCTGCTGTAAAAAGTGAAAATATTTTAACAGCCGAATCCAACACAATTGAACTAGCCCAAAGTAACTCTAGATTTCGCCCAGATCCAGATTATCCGAATGTCCTGCGCGACTATGGTTGGACTACGCCGCTACCAAAAACTGGTAAAGTAACGGTTCGTCGCAATATTAAACAACTAAATTCCAATCGGCTGTTTACTCGTTGCCCTGCTAATACGGTGGTAGTTGCATTTGCAGAAAGTACAAATTACTTGACGCAAATTTGTTCTAAAGAATATGATTTATCACTTCCTAAGTATTACTTTGGACGCGACAAGAAAAGTGGCAGCAGTCTGAAGATTGTAAATAATGATGCAGATGAAGCTAATCAACTGAATTTTTCACAATCGCGGCTACACCTACTTGATTTATGCAGATGGTTCGCGTCCCGAAGGATCGAACGCATATCTAGAGGTGACGCAGCCGAGTGGGAAAACTTACGCTGAAGCGCTACTTTACTTGTACGATCGAAGATAATTTGTAACCCTCACTCTATAAACGGTGCGGGGATGCTGTTACCAACGCCTAATTTAAAGATGCCCTCTGTTTCTTGCGTAACCGTTACCGTTCCCGCTACGACTGCGAATTTGGGGCCTGGATTTGATTGCATTGGGGCAGCTTTGACGCTGTACAATCAGTTCAAGTTCACCCGGCTCGACTCAGCTAAACCGGAATTGAAAATAACTGTCACTGGTGCGGAAGCCGAACGGGTTAACACCAGTGCTGATAATCTGGTTTACCAGTCGTTTGTGAAGTTGTATCAGCATATCAGTGAAACGCCGCCGTCAGTCGAGATTGAGATTGATTTGGGTGTTCCTCTGGCGCGGGGTTTGGGTAGTTCAGCGACAGCGATCGCGGGTGGGTTGGTTGGTGCTAATCTGTTGGCTGGTTCGCCTTTGAGTCAGGCTGAGGTGATGGAATTAGCGATCGCTATGGAAGGACATCCTGATAATGTGGTTCCGGCGTTGTTGGGGGGTTGTCGTCTGGCGGCTACGGGTTTAAACGAACCGCAGCGCGGAGAACCCAGAGAAGAGGGATGGGAGATTTGTGAGGTTCCCTGGCATTCTGATATTGTTCCGGTGGTGGCGATTCCGGATTTTGAGCTTTCGACTTCTGAGGCGCGACGGGTTTTGCCAAATCAGTACAGTCGTGCTGATGCGATTTTTAATACGGCGCATCTGGGTTTGCTGTTGCGGGGGTTGGAAACTGGACGGGAGGATTGGTTAAGGGCGGCGCTGCAAGACCGCATTCATCAGCCTTATCGGAAAGCTTTGATTCCCGGTTATGATGCTGTACGCGAGGCTGCAATGGCGGCGGGTGCTTTAGGTATGGTGATTAGTGGTGCGGGGCCAACTCTTTTGGCTGTTGTACGCCGTGATTTGTGTGTGTCTGTGGAAGAAGCGATCGCTACAACTTGGCAACAGGAAGGAATTAAGGCTCAAGTGCGATCGCTCTCAATTGATTTGCACGGCGCAAGCAGCTCCACAGAAGCATTACCATGAATAGATAATCAACTTAAGTAATTATGGAGCCATTGCAGGCAGAAATTGACGCGATTCGCTCTCAACTTGAAGCTTTAAAGCAAGAACGCGAGTCATTGAAAGTAGATCCAGTATTGCCAAGCTATGACTCACCAGAGGCGATTGTTGAGGCTTATCGTCGTCATGCTAGAGAGACATCACAAATGTCTGCTGAAATCAAGGGGATAGATGATGCGATCGCTGCTCTGGAAGCTAAATTAAAGCAGCTGGTCGGGCAACCTCTAGAATTGTTACAAAGGCAGCGCAAACAAAACTCTCTGGAGCAGCAGTTAGATGAGGACAAACAACGCGCTCAGGGTCATGCTGAACGCATTAACGACCTCGCCGCAGAACTGGCAGAAGAAGTACAGGCGCTCAAAGCGATCGCTGACGACATTAGTACGGATTATTGGCAGTTACACGGGAAGCCTTTTATTACTGGGTTTAGCCGGGTTACGGTTCCCCACGTCCGTTCAGATGGGGCTGTTTGGACGATTGTGAATAAAGTTGTTTAAGAACCCCTCCCCAACCTCTGCCAGTTGACGGGGAGGGGTTAAGTTTAACGGCTATTCTTTCAAGTTGGAGAGCGTTTCTGGAAGGGGCGATCGCTCTTTTACAGGATAATTTTTCTGCTCGATCAAGCGCTGCAATTCTTTAACACGCCTACCGGGTGCTGGATGGGTAGTTAAGAAATCAAAATTCACACCTTTTTGACGACTCATTCGGGCAAAAAAGTCAGTTGCTCCTGCTACATGACCGTAAGTATTTTGTAGCAAAGTAAGTCCAAACTCATCGGCTTGAGATTCTTGAGACTGAGAAAATTGGGATTTGCTGACAGCTTCAACTCCAGAAGCAGCAACTGATGATAGTCCACCCGCATCGCCAAAAATGGTAGCGATCGCGATCGGGAAAATCAGCTGGCGCACTAAACTGCGTAAATGATCGCGATGGGCAAAATGTCCCAACTCATGTCCCAACACCATCATCAGCTCATTTTCAGATTCGATTTGCTTGAGTAACCCCGCGTAGATGATTATGCGATCGCCTGGTAAAGCTAGAGCATTCACCGTATCACCTGGCAAATATAGCACTCGGTAATCCCGCTCTTGTCTCACCTGCTGCGCCAATTTTGTTTCCAGTTTGTCTAGCAGCTGATTTAATGTCTCTTGAGTAGGTGACGGTTTAGCCAACTGTTCGTAAGCCGGAACAATTACAGCACCCAGTTGTTTTTCCACATTGGGAGGAATCACCCATACCAGGCTATTAATCAGCAAACCAAACAGCCAAATAACACCGACAATAAAGCCAATAAACAGCCCCAGAATTATGAGCAGTTGGCGGTTACTTGGGGGCGGATTGCGATTAATAGATGTTGCTGTTGAAGGAATTTCAGAAGACATGATATTAATTATTAGTACCGTGCAATGGCACTTACAAAAGCCGAAAATTAACTTTTAGGTCGGGTTGAACGATAGTGAACCCTACAACTCTCTTAGATTAGCTAGATGTTGGGTGAGGCTCCAAGAGCGCAACCTACGTTTTTAAGTAAGTGCTGCATCCACACAGTATTTTTTTATCAATTACTACTCTTAACTGGACGAAACGGATTCAAGAAATTAATCAACGCATAAAGCTCCCGCGACTGAATCCATAAACGTCCGTTACCCTGAAAGCGACATACTAATCCTTCACCACCTAAAATTCCAGTCCTCAACCCTTTAAATGACAAACCACCTAACATCTCAACTTTGTATTGTAACGAATCTTCAAACGCTACAATGTAGCCAGTATCTACTACATAATCACCTGCCACTGGAATTTCTACAATTGCTCCATAAGAACTAAACCAGATATCACCTTGTCCAGTTGCACGAAGTAAAAACAAGGACTCTCCACTAAAGAAGCCTTTAAAACCTTGAAACTTAGTATCGATTTGAACTGTGGGACTAGCAGCAACAAATCCAGAAGATTGCACCATTAAACCATTACCATTCAGGTAGTAATGTTGAATTTCTCCAGGGACTCCAGGTGAAACATACAGTTCTCCTGCTCTACCTTCAGCGGTGAATTCACTGATAAATAAAGATTCCCCACCCAGCATTCTACCAAGACCTTTCATTAAACCACCTTGCACCTTAGATTTCATTTTGATGCAAGAGTCCATCGCCGCCATTGCTCCTGATTCAACTAACACTGTTTGATTTGCCCTCAAGTCGAACCGTAGGGAGGCATATGCAGGAGAATGTTCAATTTCGTATTTTATTTCATTCATATCTTTAAACTGTTAATTATTTGTTCTCCGTGAAGAATGACTAATGCTTATCGTGCCGGAAGCTGAGCGCCGACCAGCATACCAAAGGCACCAGGATTGTGAGTTTGGCAAAACACTTTACCTTGTCCTTTAAACCGGCAAATGAAACCTTCACCGCCTAAGAAAGAACCGATCAAACTAGAAGTTGCTTTTTTTATTTCAAATGTCAGGCTTTTTTCAAAGGCAACAATATGTCCGGTATCAACAATATATTCACCGTTTACTGATATTTCATAAATTGCCCCAAAGGAACTGAGAAGAATCGAACCATTGCCAGTTACATCTAACCAAAAGATTGATTCGCCAGAAAATAAAGATTTAAAGCCTTGAAATCCCAAGTTAATATCGACATCTGATTCACTGGCTAGGTAAGAAGCAGACTGCACAACTAAACCATCGCCAGTCATTTTATAAGGCAAAATATCGCCCATCAATTTTGGAGCCAGAAATATTTCACCCCCAGCAGTAGGAGAACGGAAGACACTTAAAAATAACGACTCGCCAGCCACCATGCGCTTGAGTCCGCCTAAGATTCCGCCGCCTTTTCCTTGGCGTAAAGTGGTACTAGCATTGATGTAACCACTCATGGCAATCATTCTGCCAGCTTCTGCAACTAATTCTTCACCAGCACTTAAGGTAACGCGAGCGATCGCGCTGTCTGGTTGATGTAAAATTTCTACATTCATCTGGAAGAAATCTCCTAAAATAGTTTTGAAGGTTGAATTTTATTTTTTAAGAACTCAAATAGCCTTCAAAATTGAAAACTTTATTACCGTAATTTGGGGCTTAAATACCTAACTAATCCCCCAACACTGCGAGACTGTAAATAAATCTCCCCTTGACCAGTCAGACGGTTTACTAATCCTTCTCCCGAAGTGACAGAACCAAGCAATCCGCCAGCCAACCCAATATTCATTTTGATTCCTGGGTCATAAGCAACTAAATGACCGCTATCTACTACAAATTCGCCAGAAATACGTTTTTGAGTAATGCCACCATAAGCACCAAAAAACACTTGTCCCTGACCGTTTAACTTCAGCTTAAACAGTCCTTCTCCTGATACCCAGCTCTTGAAACCTGCCCACTGTACTCCCATATTTACGCCTGGAGTATGGGCAATATAAGCACCGGGTTGGAAGCAAATTTCCCGTCCACCCCGTAAATCAATACAAACTATATCGCCAATGGTGGATTGAGTTAAAACTAACTGCAAGGGTTGCTGTGAATTGTTAGTAAAAACATTAACAAATAATGATTCTCCACCAAAGAATTTCTTTAACAATCCTGAGATGAAACCACCGGAAAACTCTGTTTTTATGGATAGTTGAGCATCCATACTGGTCATAGCTCCCGCCTCAGCGGTCAGACTATCACCCGGATTCAAGGTGACAAAAACAGAGGCAAAGGCTGGTTTGTAACGAATTTCGTACTTCACCGATAAATCTCCTGCTTTTGGTGGATGCAGATATATACAAGTTTGACAGAAGTTTTTCCGGTGTCCAGATTTATTAAGGAAAATAGATACATCTTAAAACAGGTTAAACGTGTAGCTGGTATCGCTCCCCAGTACAATCAAGTTATGACCCCTCAACCTAGAAAACAATTTGCTCAACACTGGCTGCGAAGCGACAAGGCGCTGAATCAAATTGTCGCCGCAGCTGCTTTATCGAAATGCGATCGCGTTCTGGAAATCGGCCCCGGTACTGGTATCCTGACTCGTCGCTTATTGCCCCTGGCTGAATCGGTTATCGCTGTCGAAATTGACCGCGATTTATGCCAACTGCTGGCTAAACAACTGGGTAAGGTGGAAAATTTTCTCCTTCTACAAGGCGATTTTCTTTCCCTCGATTTAGACACTTCTTTAACTTCATTCCCAGCCTTCCAAAATCCAAATAAAGTTGTTGCCAATATTCCCTACAACATCACTGGCCCAATTTTGGAAAAATTGTTAGGTACAATTTCCCAACCCGCAGCCAAACCGTTTGATTCAATTGTGCTGCTGGTGCAGAAGGAAGTAGCACAAAGGCTGTATGCTAAACCAGGCTCGAAAGCATTTGGAGCTTTATCGGTGCGGGTGCAATATCTGGCAGAGTGCGAGTTAATTTGTATTGTCCCAGCAGGAGCGTTTCATCCGCCGCCCAAAGTTGATTCAGCGGTGGTGCGTCTGCGTCCGCGAATGACGGAACCACCAGCCGATGACCCGAAGCACCTAGAGACTTTGTTAAAGTTAGGCTTTGCCGAAAAGCGCAAAATGTTGCGAAATAATTTGAAAGGCATAGTAGAACGCGATCGCCTCACCCAATTACTGGAACAATTAGAAGTAAACCCCCAAGCCCGCGCCGAAGACTTAAGCGTTGCTCAATGGGTAGCCTTGAGTAACTTGGATCTTGCCTAACAACTAAAGTCGCCGTCACCCTTCCAGGGTGCGGGCATCCCTTACCGACTACACTATGCGTTCCTACTCCCTGATTTCCCCAGCCAAAATTAATCTCTACCTGGAAATTATCGGCGATCGCCCGGATGGTTATCACGAACTGGTAATGGTGCTGCAAAGCATCGGCTTAAGCGATCGCATAAATTTGCGATCGCTTAGTACCGACATCATCCGCGTTCAATGCGATCATCCCCAAGTGCCGCAAGACAAAAGTAATCTTGCTTACCGGGCGGCAGAATTGATGGCAGTAAAATTTCCCGAAGCCTTTGCCCAGTATGGCGGCGTTGAAATTGCCATAGAAAAACAAATCCCCGTAGGGGCTGGACTCGCTGGCGGATCTAGCAATGCCGCAGCTGTTATCGTCGGGATAGATTTGCTGTGGCATCTGGGACTCACTCAGTCGGAATTGCAAGAACTGGCTGCAAAAATTGGCTCAGATGTTCCTTTTTGTATCGCAGGCGGCACAGCACTGGCAACTGGGCGGGGTGAGGAACTTTCTCCTCTGCCCAATTTGGATCGTCTCTATGTCGTCTTGGGCAAATACCGCAATCTTGCGGTTTACACTCCGTGGGCTTACCAAACTTACCGACAGCAATATCTCAGTTCCTACGTTAGGGATGCTGATAGTTTGGAAGCACGCAGGGAACGAGTACATTCTGGGCCAATGGTGCGAGCTATCTACAATAAAGATGGAGCAAAAATCGGTCAACTGCTGCACAATGACTTAGAGAAAGTCGTATTGCCAGAGTATCCCCAAGTATTGCGACTGCGGGAAGCTTTCATCAGTGCTGGTGTCTTGGGAACCATGATGTCGGGTTCCGGGCCAACAGTATTTGCACTCTGCGAAACAGAAGCCCAAGCACAACAGGTACAGCAGCAAGTTAGACAGTCAATTCTTGACCCCGATTTAGACTTGTGGGTAACTGGGGTAACAACTAACGGTATTCATGTTTCAACTTAAAATTTATGACTGATCCTACTCCTACACAAAATCCAGCTGCCCAACCAACCGAAACACCAACGACTCCTCTACGCTGTTTGACTGGGGCGTTGATTGCAGGAGGAATGGCATATTGCCTCTACTTGCTCACCGTCTCGATTTCTCAAACTTTTGCCGCTAAGCCTATTTCATCGGATAACGTTACTGCGATTAATATCGCGATCGCTGTTCGTACTCTCGTTGTTGGTATGAGCGCACTGGGAACATGTATCTTTGGTTTAGTAACTCTTGGTCTTCTTGCCTTAGCTATTCAAATTACGTTTCAACGTCTGACAAACCGCACACCACCAACTCAATAGTATAAGTAGGTACACATAATTCAACTTGAATAGCAAGGAGTCCCCTACCATATCTGTACTCGGATTGGTGGAGGGAGGCATTGCGCGTAAATTACGGAACGTCCTCCAACTAATATTCGCGCCCCCGCGGCTCAGGAAAGGAAGACAGTTAAGTAATTTACAATTTTCATGTATTGAAATATCCTGAGAGGATAAAGTTTTCCTTTCCCTAATTTTACTTGTTCTTTTTTGCGCCCCTTAAAAAAACATTTATTTATTCTTTATAATTAATTGTTAATGTTTCATCATTTCTTTAAAAATTATGCTAACAGATGATGACTAATAGCAGATGATAGTGATATAAGAAGCATTGAGTGCTTGACGCGGAAAATCAAGCTGAGATATTAGTAGGTTAACAGATGAAATCAAAGACGGCAAAAATAAACCGATCTTTGCCCATCGCTTAGCTAGAAGTTGAGCAGGGGAAAATTTTTATAAGTAAAATAACTTGACTGTAATCAAAGGGTGCAATAATTATGATAGTTTCCCATTGCCAGACGACAGCTAAAAACCAGATGTATCTGCCCCAAATAGAGCAACCAGCAGAACTAATCGAGCAACTTTTGGCGATAGGGACAGCACTTTCGGGCAGTCAAGATTTAGGAGAATTACTAAATCTGATTTTATCTAAGAGTCGCGAGATTACTTGTAGCGATGCGGGAAGTGTTTATTTAATAGATCGAACTGAAGACACTCCCAAGTTGGTATTTAAAGTAGCACAGAATGATTCTCGATCGAGCGATTCCTTTCGAGAGTTCTGCGTGCCGTTAACTCCAAAAAGTTTGGCGGGGTACGTGGCGCTGACGGGTGAAAGCCTAAATTTGCCAGATGCTTATAATTTACCTCCAGATGTTCCCTACCAGCTGGATCGCAGTTTTGACCGCAGTATTCCCTACCACACGCGCTCAGTGTTGGTGCTGCCAATGCAAGACGCTGAAGGAGAAATTATAGGGGTGCTTCAGCTGATCAATCGCAAGATTAATATTAACGCGGTTGTAACTCCGGAAAATGTGCGGGATGTTACTCAACCTTATTCGGCGTGGGAAGAATACGTTGTGCGAAGTCTTGCTTCTCAGGCGGCGATCTCTATTGAACGCAATCAATTACAAAAGAGTATTGAAAATCTCTTTGAGGGCTTTGTCAGAGCTTCTGTTCAGATTATTGAAGCGCGAGATCCCACGACATCGGGGCATTCTGAGCGAGTTGCAGACTTGGTGGTGCGTCTGGCTCTAGAAGCGAGTACAGTAACCACAGGGCCATTGCGGTTGATTTATTTTAGCGATCGCCAAATCCAAGAAATTCGTTATGCAGCACTGTTGCATGACTTTGGCAAAGTAAGTACACCAGAAGCTATTTTAGGCAAGCAGAAAAAACTTTATCCAGCCCAGCTGGAGGTGATTCGGAACCGCTTTGCTGTAGCGCAGCGCACCTTAGAAATGGAATGCGCCCAGAGTAAGTTTAAATATTTAATTGAGCATCCCAGCCACCGCCACAATGATTCCGAAAACGTCTGTTCCCACTGCCAACAACTGCAACAATTAGATAGCCAAGTTGAAGATGCGATCGCTAAACTCAATGAATATTGGCAGCTATTACTAGAGGCAAACGAACCGCATATTCTAGCCCAAGAGCTTCCAGAACGACTCAGAGAGTTGTCTGAATACACCTATCAAGATGTTGATGGTGAGATGAAGCCGCTGATGTCACCTCAAGAATTGTCTCAACTTATGGTGCCTAGAGGTAATTTGACAACCGCAGAGCGATCAATAATCGAAGCCCACGTCACCCACACCTACGAATTTCTCAAGCGAATTCCCTGGACAAAGCATCTAAAAAATGTTCCCTTGATTGCTGCTTTGCATCACGAAAAACTCGATGGTACTGGCTATCCCCAAGCCTTGACACAGGCAGAAATTCCCATTCAAACCCAGATTTTGACGATTGCAGATATTTACGATGCACTCACAGCAAGCGATCGCCCTTATAAACGTCGATTGCCTGTTGAAAACGCGATCGCCATTCTCAGAGCAGAAGCAGCTCAAAGCAAAATCAACACCGATCTAGTCACCCTGTTCGAGCAACGCCATGTTTTTGCTGCTTTAGGTCACACCCTCTCACTTGAAGCTCATTCAGCAGCTTAGGGGCGAACACGGCGGTATTCAGCCTGAATATGGCTCTCACGCCCCGAATCGCTATTTGGCAATTTTTGTCACATTTTCGCCCTAATTACCGAAAACTTATTAATAACTAATGCCACAGGCATCGCGCCTGTGCTACAGACTAATAATAATTGATGACTTTGCAATTCTTATCTTTAACCCAAATTTTCCCCACCTATTCCCCAGCGTTTCCACAAAGCCGTTCAACTTTTTCCACAGGTTAAGAGAGGTTTTCCACAGGGTTTAACGGTCGGATCGGGTCTTGCTGTTCTAGTGGGGATTTTTTTAAAGATACTGACTCGCCTGGGATGGACTGAGTTTTAGTAAAGATAAGTAACAAAAAGCGACCGAAGAAGCTGATTGTTTCGTGAATATTTTTTTTGCGTACAGGTGACTGTAACATTTCGCAGCATTGACAGGGTGGGGAAGGGAAGCCGACAATGATGCGACGGTCAGTTGTCCGTAAGCGTTGAAACTTTCCAACTCTTAGCTGACCACAGACCACAGACCACAGAAAGGAGTTCTATGAACGCAACAATCAGTATCCTGGCAGAAATCCCTGAAGAACTACACGAATCTCTCAAAAACTACCTAGAAACTCATCCTGATTGGGATCATGATCGCGTTTTTGCCGCAGCGCTGTCCCTATTCTTGCTGCAAAATGGTAATGGCAACAGCCCAGAAGCTTCGCAAAGTTATCGCAAAGCAGCACGGGTTTATCTGGAAACCCTTTTCCAGCATACGGTTTGAGAAATAGGGCTGGATCTAACAAAAACTTGTTGATATTGTCGGATTTGACTGTAGAGGACACGATTAATGGCTTATTTCTGGTATAAGGCTTTTCACATTGTCGGCTTTGTGGTCTGGTTTGCAGGCTTGTTTTACCTGGTACGTCTCTTTATCTATCACGTAGAGGCGGGTGAGCAGCCAGAACCTGCCCAAACGATTCTGAAGAATCAGTATCAGATTATGGAAAAACGCCTTTACAAAATCATCACGACACCAGGAATGATAGTGACGGTAGCGATGGCGATTGGTATCGTCACTACTGAACCTGAAGTTCTCAAGCAAACTTGGTTGCATATCAAACTCGGTTTGGTGGTTGTTTTAATTGGCTACCATCATTATTGTGGCCGTCTCCTCAAACAGTTAGCCGAAGATCGATGCACTTGGAGTAGTCAGCAGTTACGGGCTTTGAATGAAGCCCCTACTTTACTGCTAGTTGTAATTGTTTTGCTGGCTGTGTTTAAAAATAGTCTGCCTTTAGATATCACCACTTGGGCGGTCGTGGGTTTAATTATTACTATGGCAGCTACTATTCAGTTGTATGCGAAAAAGCGTAAGCGGGATCAAGAAAAACTCCAGAATGAGGTTCCCCAACAAGAGGCGCAACAAACAATATAAAAAGGGCGTGCGATCGCTACCGTTTAGTGATTACTAGGAATTGACAATGAACAATAGACAAATGACCGCTGATAACCCAAATGCAACACCCGCTTTAGTAATTCCCCAGTTAATTGTTGGTTTGGGGAATCCAGAACCTAAGTATGACAAAACGCGGCACAACATTGGTTTTGATGCGGTTGATGTCCTGGCACGTTCTTGGCAAATTCCTTTGAGTGAAAATCGCAAGTTCCAGGCGCAGTTTGGCGAAGGGCGCGGATTACACGGAGACAAGATAAGATTACTTAAGCCCCTCACTTACATGAATCTCTCAGGACAGGCAATTCGCGCTTGTGTTGATTGGTATAAGATTCCCCCAGAGTCGGTGCTGGTGATTTACGACGATATGGATTTACCTCTGGGGAAGATTCGCCTGCGCCTTTCCGGTTCGGCTGGCGGACACAACGGGATGAAGTCAGCGATCGCCCATCTCGGTACTCAAGATTTCCCCCGTCTGCGGATCGGTATTGGCAAAACCAAAGCAGAACAGGACGCGGTTGCTCACGTCCTGGGTAAATTTTCCTCTGCTGAAAATCAAGTTTTGTCTGATGTCCTGCAACTGGTGACTCAGTCAGTGGAAGTAAGCCTCAAGCAAGGGGTTGAGAAGGCTATGAGTCTTTTCAATAACCGCTCTGTTATCCCCAATTCGCCTTAGAAACCAATACGGTTCACGAAGAAGTTAAAATCCAAAACCTGTAACTATTCTTCAATGAACCGTATTGGTTTTTGCCTTAAAAGGAGTCGCCTTAACGAAAACGTCTTGTTTTGCGGCGCGCAGTAGTTGCCTTGCGCTTACGCTTCTCTAGGGGAGTTTCAAAGTGCCGCCGATACCTTGCATCTGCTAATATTCCCGCTTTGGAGACTTGCCGCTTAAAGCGCCGCAGTGCTGATTCTATTCCTTCATTTTCGCCTAAAACCACTTGGGTCATTCTTGTTGATTCCTCGCTAATGTTGATTGATTGACTGTTAGTGTGAGTGTCACCCGCGACCACTTGTTCTATGTTGTAATACCTGGATCGCGGTTTTTGCTCCCTAGAGCAGCTTAGCGAAGCTACTCTTAGTAGCCAAAGTCTTCCATTCTTCGGGTAAATCCGGCAGTGCCGTCTCCCGACTTTGCTACATACTTGCAGAGCATTTCTGTAGTTTAGCTATTGATTTGAAGCTTTTTGCCTACTCTTTCTTTTACCGTACAAAGCGTTTAGCTCTAGCTTTGTAGCGGGTCTAGGACTTACAGGAGCAGCCCTACCATTATTCAGTCGGTTTTATCCTAAGATATCTCCACCCCCCAAAGGGCGATCGCACTTTAATCCAATCCGCCCTGAATTGCATTAATTTTACCACGAGCGCCCACATCCCCTTTCACACCACATCTGGTGTAGTCGCCGAATGACAGGCATATCTTTACACAATTTTGACTTGAAAGGGGGCTGGCTTATTTGTGATCCCCAGTCCCCTTTCAAGTCAAAAACGCCGGGAAGAGAATTTTCCGCCCCCTGGGCCGCCCCGGCTTCCCGCAGGACGTCCCCCGCCCCCATCTTCACGGGGTTTGGCTTTATTCACTTTCAGGGTGCGGCCCATCCATTCTGCTCCATCTAAAGCTTCAATCGCAGCTTCTTCTTCAGCATCTGTTGCCATTTCAACAAACCCAAAGCCACGCATCCGCCCTGTTTCGCGATCCGTAGGCAATTGAACCCGTGTAACGGTTCCGTAGTCTGTAAATACAGATGTGAGGTCGTCTTGCGTAACTTCGTAGGATAGGTTCCCTACATATATCGACACGGAAATAACTCCAACATTCAATATTTTGAGAGACTCAGCTTCGGAGGTTTGCCTGCCGACACAGATAAATAAACTTGCTGTGCATTAAACAAAGCTTTCCGCCGATCCAGATTCACGAGCGATATTATAACACAAACTATTTTATTACAATAAACTTAACCTGCCTACTTTGCAGGATTTAACAAAAGTGGCGATCGCTTTCGTGCGCCCGACCGAATAAAAAAAATAACAAATCTGATTTTAAATTACATAATGTGGCTCAGACAGGAAACATCAGCATCACCAAAGTGAAGACTCAAAGCCACATTCATATTTTCTAGAGATTTGACTAACCACGGTACACCATCCCTGGCGTAAGCTTCATAGTGGTTAAAAAGAATTGAAAATCGCTTTTCTAAATAGGGCTTGACTTTGCGGCACAGTAGCACGATTTTCAAAAGCATACCGATTGTGCAAGTTGCCCCCAAGTTGGTAATCAGATCCACAAACACATAGTGATTCGGTCGCTGCGGACTTTCCACTACTAAGAAGTTCAAAATCTGGCTGCAAGTACGCACGATCAGAAATTCGCTGGGTCTTTGACAATCGCTACTTGGCAAAGTGTTCTTCAGTTGGGCATACAATCGGTCATTAAACTGACGTTTGCCATATTCAGGGTCAATAGAAGATGTCAAGTATTCGTATAAATCCCATTTAAAAGCTCTATACGAGGGTGTCTGGCTAGTGTGGGTAATGAAGCTTTGGGATAAATCCCGATAGGTATGGGAGCCTTCGACTTTGCCAACAAATTGCTTGAGAGCAGCACCCAGTTCGCGATCGCTTAGTAACGTGGGATTATGTACTGGCTGTATAATTCGCTCAGCTCCGACTGAGGAAGTCTTACGTGACATTTGCGCTCGTCGCACTTGATAAGTCACATACTGAGACAGATCAACTTCAAAATCTCGTTGAATCCGAGACTGAATTGCCCTGACGGTTTGCTGATGTTCGTAAGAACTATCTTCACTCAGCAGGCAATGTTCGTATAAGTAGGGATACCTGCGAATTAAGCTACCTAAAGGCTTAGAGCCATTGCCACTCGCCTCTGCCGCTTCAGTCATAACTTGAGCTAGGCGGCGCAGCGTCAGATATTGCTCCGTCTGGTTAAAAATCCTCACCAGTTCTCGGAAGCGCCTTGCTGAGCGAGAGCGAACCGTTCCCACGCTTGGAGGATGCTCAAATATATCTACCAAATCGGGGATAGACGCTTGGAGTTGCGGGTGCATCTGCCAGCGATTAATTAGAATGTGGCAGCAGCGATTGATAATAAACCGAAATTCCTGCTCAGCCTGCTTGGAACTAGCAATCCTCTCCAGAGCCATCCAAATTTTTGGCTCAGAGTATCCCACTCCATCCATAAATAGCTGACGAAATCGCTCGATCATCCGACTGGGTGACTCTTCTTGTACCCAGTGAAGCAGATGCTCGTAAAGCTGCTGCTCTTCAATGCTAGTTTGTCGATGGTAACAGTCTGTCCAGGTAGTCACGTCAAGAAAGCCCCCCTACGTGCAAATGTTAGGGCTAAGTGTATATTAGTTCCGTTAAGTCAGTGTAAATTGCAAATTGAACTGTGATGTAGTAGACGCTAGATAACAAGAGGCACTCTAGACAAAACCCTGATTTTGGGGGCTATACTCTATACTCCTATAAGCTAAGAGATTTTCGCCCAATTAGAGCATATCTTGACTAACTGTTTAAATGGCTCAGCAAATTTGCGGCAATATTGTGAATTTTTTGTGAAGTAAGTGTATAGTTTCGGCAAAGCATCACGTTAACCTCTCAAAAATCTATATCTACGGTAGGTAGACCCAATAGTGGCTGAATGTGATGTAAGTCACTGATAAAGATGCCTATTTTGTTGTGGTGCTGGGATTGGTGCATGATTAGGATTAATCTCATTGAAGTTTGAATTTAAGCTGTATGTCTTTTCACGTCCTCCTCTCGCAACTGGCTGAAATTATAGCGGCAGGGTCTGTAAACTTATCTGACGATCTCTTAGCGGCACCTGTTGCAGGGATTACAACCGACACACGGACTCTAAAGGCGGGAGAAGTGTTTGTGGCACTGCGTGGAGAGAAGTTTGATGGACATGAATTTGTGGAAACTGCCTTGAGAAAAGGTGCGATCGCTGTCATTACAGACTACAAAATGCCTGGGGCTATTCCGCAATTACACGTAAAAGACACGTTGACAGCATATCAGGCGATCGCTCGGTGGTGGCGCTCGCAATTTAAAATACCAGTAATTGGCATAACTGGCTCCTGCGGTAAAACTACTACTAAAGAATTAGTCTCGGCAGTTTTGTCCTCTACCAAAGG
Source organism: Trichocoleus sp. FACHB-6 (assembly GCF_014695815.1). Lineage (NCBI taxonomy): Bacteria > Bacillati > Cyanobacteriota > Cyanophyceae > Leptolyngbyales > Trichocoleusaceae > Trichocoleus > Trichocoleus sp. FACHB-6. The sequence continues at coordinate 113,524 of NZ_JACJOY010000127.1, read as the reverse complement.
GAATATTCATAAAACTTTATTCAATTACAACAATGAAATTGGCGTTCCCAAAACTTTGTTAGAAATGTCACCGATTCATGACTATGCCGTAATTGAAATGGCAATGCGGGCAAAAGGTGAAATTGCGCTGTTAACACAGATTGCGTGTCCGACAATTGGGGTAATTACTAATGTGGGTACAGCCCATATTGGGCGGCTGGGTTCAAAAGAAGCGATCGCACAAGCAAAATGTGAATTACTCGCCGAAATGCCCTCCAGCAGCATCGCTGTTCTTAACCACGACGATCGCCGCCTAATGGAAACAGCCGCCGGGGTTTGGCAAGGGCAAACCATCACCTACGGTTTGGAAGGCGGAGACGTGCGTGGCGAGTTAATTGATAACGAGACATTATTGGTTGCGGGGATGCGGCTACCTTTACCGCTACCGGGGCGACACAATGCGTCTAATTTCCTAGCAGCCTTAGCGGTGGCTAAAATTCTCCAAGTAGACTGGACACCGTTTAAGGCTGGTTTGGCGGTTAATTTGCCTTCTGGGAGGGCGCAGCGCTACAATTTGCCTAACGACGTTGTAATTCTCGATGAAACTTACAATGCTGGCTTAGAATCTATGTTGGCAGCGCTGCAATTGTTGGCAGAGACACCGGGGAAAAGGCATATTGCAGTTTTGGGTACGATGAAGGAATTGGGAGAGCAAAGTCCCGAATTTCACTTCGCAGTTGGAGAGGCGGCGCGAAAGCTAAATCTCGACGGGTTGCTGATTTTGGTAGACGATAAAGAAGCAGAAGCGATCGCGCTTGGTGCTGCACCTTTACCAGCAGAGTGCTTTACAACACATCAAGCTATTGTAGACCGTTTGAAAGAAATGGTAGAAGAAAGCGATCGCATCCTCTTCAAAGCCTCCCATTCCGTAGCACTCGATCGAGTTGTGAATCAGTTTCGTGCTGAATTTACTGCCTAATTAATATCATCCACCAAAATACCGTAAGAACACCCACAAGGGGTATCCGTCCCAAGCAAGGAGTCAATCCAAAGTGGCTAAGAAATTAGATCAAATCATTGTGGTTGATATTGAATCAACTTGCTGGGAAAAAAAACCACCAGAAGGCCAAGAAAGCGAAATCATCGAAATTGGTATTTGTCCGCTTGATGTCCCTTCTGGAGAAAGACTGGAAAAAGAAAGTATACTCGTGAAACCCGAACGCTCCCAAATAAGTGAATTTTGCACCAATTTAACAACTTTAACCCAAGAGCAAGTTAATCAAGGAGTACCCTTTGCAGAGGCTTGTTCAATTCTAAAAAAAAATACCTAACTCAGCAGCGAGTTTGGGCAAGCTACGGGGACTACGATAGAAACCAATTTCAAAAACAGTGCCAATCTCATTCTATAAAATATCCTTTTGGCTCCAGACACATCAATGTAAAAACACTTTTTAGCCTTATTCATACCTTGCCTGAAGAAGTAGGAATGGACATGGCCTTAGAAATATTGAAATTACCCCTTGAAGGAACTCATCATAGAGGAGGCGATGATGCTTGGAATATAGCCGCTATCTTGTCAAGATTAGTATTACAAAGAAGAAATGTTAATTAGCATTTTAATACACCACATTTAAAGAGTGAATTCTCGTTCCCAGACTGAGCCTGGGAACGCCGATATGGAGGTAGAGCCTCCAACAACGTTTCAAAAAACACAGACATGAGGCAGAACCTCATATATAGCGTTCCCAGGCTCAGTATAGGAACAAAAATAGACGATATAAGAAATCATAGGCATAATAGCATTTGATCCATTACAAAGCACTGCACCCGGTTGGGCTATCTGGGTGAAAATAGATAAAGTCCAAAGTTGCCAGCTGTCTATTATGGATGGCTAATAACTAATAACCAATGACTAATGACTAAGAAAATTATTTGTCTGCTTTTAACCTTGCTGCTCGTAGCCTGCGGTACAACTGCAAGCGACATTACAGGAACCGCCCAAGTGAAACCGGGTGCTTTTAAGGTAGCGGCGATTTTTCCCGGAGCTGTGGATGACAAAGCTTGGAATCAATCAGGTTATGAAGGATTAAAGCTAATTGAAAAAGAACTTGGCGCTGAGGTGGCTTATGCTGACAGTGTGCCAGGAGCCGATGCTGAAAAACTTTTTCGTCAATATGCTAAAAAAGGTTTTGATTTTATCATCGGTCATGGTGGGGAATATATCGCAACAGCTAAAGTCGTATCCGCAGAATTTCCGCGCAATAAATTTGCGGTTATGAGTAGTGATGCTGGCAACAATAAAAATTTTGGCGCTTTGGCGTTTCGGGCTGGGGAATTAGGGTATTTAACAGGAGTGGTAGCAGCGCTGAAAACACAAACTAATAAAGTTGCTTACATTGGCGGTCAAAAATATGCAAGTTTGGAAGAGGAAGCTACCTTATTTGAACGAGGTGTCAAGCAAATTAACCCCTCAGTCCAAGTATTCATCGATTGGGTGGGAAGTTGGACAGATGCAGACAAAGCCAGCAAAATTTCCCAAAAGCTAGTGGCGGCAGGCGTTGATATCATAACGGTCAATGCTGATACTGCTTATAAAGGTGTTATAAAAGTTGTTGCTGAAAATAAAGGAGTTTATGCTATTAGATGGAATCATGCCATTCCTGGGCTTCCAGAGCAACAAAAACCACCCCCAAAAATTATTTTAACTAATGCCATGCAGCAGGTTCCTATGGTAATGCTCGAAGGAGCAACTTTGGTAGAGCAAGGGCGTTGGGAGGGCAAGCAGTATAAATTTGGGTTGCAAGAGGAAATCCAAGATTTGACTCCTTTCTATGGTTCGCTCACTCCAGAACAAGAAGAATTTATAAACTCCCTGAAGGAAGACATTATTACAGGAAAAATCGATGCTACACATTAGTTATTAGCCATTACTTAAATTTAAAGGAATTAGTGGGTGAAAGAGATTTCTAAAGGAGGCACGATGAACCAACAAAATAAAGGCAGTGGTTCACGGCTAGGGGCAAGTCATGAGTTGCCTCTACGAATGGATAGGGCTTCGCCACTTTCTGGTTTTTTTTCTATTGCTAATCAACTTAGATATGGTTTGGTACTGCTAGTAGTTTTAGCTTTATTAATTACGTCGGGAATGTTAATTTCTCTGAGCTTCCAGGCTCAAATAGAACAGGTAGAAGTCGCCCAGCAAGAGCGAAGTTTGGTAGCTGCTGGCGAGATTAATGCTTACTTGGATGACTTGCAGCGTAAACTGAGCTACCTTGCTAGAGTGCAAGGCTTGACGGATTTTTCACCGGAAATTCAGCAACCTTTGTTGGAAGCGCTGACGCGCCATAATAGTGCTTATGAAAAAGTGGCGATTTTCAATAAACGTGGTGAGGTTGTTTCTGAGTATTCTCCTTATGATGATTCAAAATTCTCTCACCCGGACGATTACCGCTCATTTGGGCGGGCTTTTAAACAAAAAGAAGACATTGTTAGTCCAGTTAGAATGGACGCTGATACAAAACTTCCAGTTGTTACCTTAGCGTTACCAATTCGCAACCAGCAGGATGTAGTAGATGGCGTTTTGATGGCGCGGATTAATTTAAACTTTCTCTGGTTCATTGTATCTCAGATCGATGTTGGTAAAACTGGTTACACTTATGTAATTGATAACCGCAAGTATTTAATTGCCGAAAAAGGGATAGCACCTAATAATTATAAGTTGCACGATATTTCAAACTACACTTTTATCAAAAGATTAACAAAATTGAAGGGTGCGAAAACCCTAAAGAATTATCAGGGGTTAAAAGGGGTGGAAGTGGTGGGCGCGATCGCGCCCATTCGCAGTGTACGCTGGAAGGTGGTGGTAGAACTTCCTACGGCTGAAGCTTACGCTCCTGTGCAGAGAATGCTTTTCGTGATGGGTATAGCCTTGAGCGTGGCGATGCTGGTTGCGGCTGAGTTAGGTTGGTTCTTCTCTCGGCAAATTGTATCACCTTTGCAGCGTTTGACGCAGGCAGCAGCCAAAATTAGCGCGGGAAATTTGGATACCCAGGTGACAGTTAACCGTCACAACGAAATGGGGGTATTAGCAACAACTTTTAATGAAATGACCGCTCAGCTGCGCGGACTGATTAAAGAGTTGCGTAAGGAGCGAAATTTTGTTTCCGCAATTCTAGATACAGCGGGTGCTTTGATGATTGTGGTTGATAGACAAGGGCGAATTATTCGGTTTAATACGGCTTGTGAAGAAATAACTGATTACTCGTTTGCAGAGGTGAAAGATCAACCTTTTTGGGATATTTTTCTAATTCCAGAGGAAGCAAAATCTATTAAAGATATTTTCGCTCAGTTGCACACTGGTAAGTTTCCCAAAACCTACGATAATTATTGGACTACGAGGGATGGAAGGCAGCGGCTAATTAGTTGGTCAACTACTGTTTTACTCGATGCTGATGGTTCAATTAAGTATATGATTGGCACCGGAATTGACATTACTGAACGTAAACGCGCGGAAGAGGCGCTGTTACTTTCAGAAGAAAAGTTTTCTAAAGCTTTTCTTTCTAGTCCAGATTCGATTGCTATCAGTACGATCAAAGATGGACGCTATGTAGAAATTAATGAAAGTCTTTTACGAACGACTGGTTACACTCGTGAAGAGCTAATTGGACATACCGCCATTGAATTAAATATATGGAACAATCCGGAAGACCGTCTTAAGATGATAGATATGTTGCAAGAGGCGGGAAATATTCGCAATTTAGAATGTGAGTTTCGCAAGAAGTCTGGAGAAGTGGCTATAGGTTTACTCTCAGCAGAAGTTATCAATTTTGGCGGTGAATTATGCGTGCTGGCTGTTGTTAACGACATCACCGAGCGCAAAGCTGCGGACGCGCAACTACGCGACGCTTTAGAACGCGATCGCTTACTTGGTGTCATTGCTCTGCGGATTCGTCAATCCCTCGATCTCCAGCAAATTTTAGATACTACTGTCAGCGAAGTCCGAAATTTTCTTTCAGCAGATCGGGTTTTTATCAGTCGCATCTATGACGATTTTCAGGTTGTTGCTGAGTCGGTTATTCCGCCGTGGCGACCTATTCAAGAATGGACTCCCAAAAATGAAGAACATTATCAAGCAATTAGGAAAGTTTTTGAAAATAAATCCGTCCATGTTGTTAAAGATACCTCTCAAATAGAGATTTCTTCAGTCGTTGCTGAGGATTTCAATAATTATCAAATCAGAGCTTTCTTGGCTGTACCAATTATTCTGGATGAGGAACCTTGGGGACTGTTGATAGTCGATCAATGTACGTCACCGCGTGATTGGCAGCAATCTGAAATTGATTTGCTATCATCATTGGGAACGCAAGTAACTATAGCTATTAAACAAGCAAAACTCTACCAAGAGGTACAGGAGCTAAATGCTCGGTTAGAACGTAAAGTGGAGGAACGTACTGCTCAACTTTCTCAAAAAATGCAGGAACTAAAAGAGCTAAATGAACTAAAAGATGAGTTTTTACACGCAGTTTCTCACGATTTGCGTACCCCGATTATGGGTATGTCTTTAGTTGTAAATAATTTATTAAATAAATCAGGGGAAACAATCCCGATTTCTCGCTCAATTTTAGAGCGAATGATCCAGAGTAGCGATCGCCAACTGAGTTTGATTAACTCTCTCCTCGAAACCCACTCCAGCGAAGTTCGAGGTGTTATCCTCAATTACCAGCTAGTACAACTGGGTACGCTAACTTCAGCGATCGCTCAAGATATGGAACCACTGCTCCTGAAAAATCAAGCTACCCTGAACAACTTAGTTCCAGCTTCTTTACCAGGCGTGACAGCAGATCCATTGCAGCTGAGACGAGTATTTGAAAATCTGCTCACCAATGCCCTAAATCATAACCCACCCGGACTCATTCTCACCCTGCAAGCCACAGTTGAGGAAGAAATGGTTCATTGCACCGTTGCGGATAACGGCGTGGGAATGAACCCCGAAGCGTGCGATCACCTGTTCGAGCGTTATGTTCGCGGTTCCCGCGCCCGTTCAACTGGCATCGGTCTAGGGTTATATCTTTGTCGGCAAATCATCACAGCTCATGGCGGACAAATTGGTGCTATTAGCGCCCCCGGAGCCGGAGCAACTTTTTGGTTCACATTACCCCTGTTCGCGTCTCCTACTGAAGAAGTAGGTAATTAGTAGGGGCGAAGCATTCGCGCCGATAGATTATCGGTAAGTTGTAAATTGTTATCCGCGAATGCTTCACCCTAACAGGTTATGAGTGACAGGTGGCTAAAAATCACCCAATCGGGTGAGTCAGAAGCACGAAGCGCGATCGCGACCTCTTCTCTTAACTTGGAAGAGTAGAAGTGTACGTGCAGGGAAATTCCATGTTTAAAAAAAAAGTTGTGACTAATGAAACTGCGCCACCTGCTGCTCATCTGTCACTCATTAAATGCTATCGAGAAAATATGATTTCTAATTTAGAGTATTTACAAGCTTTACGGAATTGTTGCCGAAATGAAGCCGCTTTTGAAGAACTTAAAAATCTCTTAAATTTGGCTGGGCAAAGTATTGAGGAAATAGCTATACCAAATCAGCTTCATGAACCAGCCGCGAAGAACCTCACCCCGCCTCCGGCTCCCCTCTCCGCTTGTCCAGAGGGACTGGGGGGGCGGTGTTTTAATGATGGGCTAACCGGGTTGGATATCAGTCTGCCATCAACACAAATTAACACAGATTTTCAGTCACAAAATGTCACTCATTCTTGGGATTTGCTCCCAACAGAAGCCTCAATGTCCCAATCTGTGCCAGAATTAAACAAAATTGCCGCCAACAAGCTCGGAATAATTTTTAAGCTTATAGATCGTAACGATAACTCTCGATGGTTACTATTTGCCCATGCAAGCTGTGAAGAATTATTAGAATTAACGTCCCATTCAGCTCGCTCTAACCTAATTTTGTTTAAGAATCTGGTTCACCCTGAAGATCGAGAATCTTATGAACAATCGCTGATTGATTCGGCGGCTAACTTACAGCCGTGGATCTGGGAAGGTCGGGTAATTACCAAATCAGGTAAGCTGAAATGGTTGCAAGGCGCTACCCGCCCTATTGTGCAGGCGAATGGCGATATATTTTGGAATGGTTTACTGATAGATATTACCGAGCGGAAAGCGTCGGAGGAAGCGCTTTTGCTCTCAGAAGGAAAATTTTCTATAGCCTTTCGTCATAGTCCTGATTGTATCAGTATTACTACATTTAAAGAGGGACGCTATCTGGAGGTTAATGATAACTTTCTGGATCTTAGCGGTTATCTTCGTGAAGAGGTCATTGGACATACTGTAACTGAGATAAATGCCTGGGTAAATCCAGAAGAACGTATAAAAATGCAACAAATATTGCTAGAACAAGGTGCAGTTCACAACCTAGAATGTCAGTTTCGCAAAAAGTGTGGCGAAGTTGTAGCAGCCCTCTTGTCAGCAGAACTTGTTAATATTAACGGCGAGTCATCCGTGCTTGCTGTAGTTACTGATATAACTGAGCGCAAAGCTGCTGAAGCTCTGACTAGAGTCGCCGCTGAACGCGATCGCTTACTTTATGAGATTGCTTTAAAAATTAGGCGATCGCTGGATCTAAATGAAATTCTGAACACTACTGTAGCGGAAGTCCGGCAATTTTTGCAAGCCGATCGCGTCTTCATCAGTTACTTTGATGAAAATGGACACGCACGAGCCGTAGCCGAATCTGTAGATCCCAATTTTAATTCGATTTTGGGATGGGTTACGGATGACATGGCTTTTAGGGAAGTTAAGGAAATTTTTGGTGGCAATTCCATTCGAGTTATCAACGATACCACCCCAATAAAAAAATCTCCTTTTTTAGCAGAATACTATCACCGCTGTCAAGTAAAGGCTGGTGTTGGCGTACCGATTATGTTAGGTGAAAAACTGTTTGGGTTATTGATTGCCAATCAATGCTCTGCACCTCGTGAATGGCAGCAATTTGAAATTGACTTGATAGATCAACTGGGAATTCAGGTAGCGATCGCTATTCAGCAATCTTCTCTTTTCCAACAGGTACAAACCCTCAATACTAATCTGGAACGCCAAGTAGAAGAACGCACTATTCAGTTACAGCAAAAAATGCAGGAGCTGCAAGAATTAAACCGCATTAAAGATGTTGTTTTACATACAGTTTCTCACGACCTCCGCACATCCGTCCAAGGAACTATAATGGTTTTTAAAAACCTGCTTGGTTCGCCGGGGGAGAAATTAACCATTTCTCGCTCTATTGTAGAACGAATGATTCAAGGCAACGAGCGCCAACTATGTATGATTAACTCCTTGCTTGAAAGCAATTCTACGGAAGTTCAGGGAGTTGTAATTCAGCGAAATTTTGTTCAATTAAATACACTTTTACCAGCAATTCTCATAGACTTAGAACCACTGCTGGCGCAAAACCAAGCAACTCTGACCAATATGGTAAATTCGGATTTACCATTAGTTATGGCAGATCCAACTCAGCTACAGCGAGTTTTAGAAACCCTCTTCACTACCACCTTAAAACACAACCCACCGGGACTGAATCTGACTCTCAAAGCTACAGTAGAGCATCAGACAATCCGCTGCACCCTGGAAGATGACGGTGTAGGGATGAGTCAGCTAGAGTGCGATCGCTTATTCGATCTCTACGTGCGCGATCCCCAATCTCGCTGCTCAACAGGCACTGGTTTAAAACTACATCTGTGTCGGCAAATTATTACTGCTCACGGTGGACAAATTGGCGTAACAAGTCGCCCAAATAGGGGGACAACTTTCTGGTTCACCTTACCCTTGGCAACCATAGAACGACAAGGCATCTAGCAGCTTTGTGCCATCGATTCTGACGGCAAAAAATGTGGGAACTTTTGAGCGAATAATTTTATCACATATCTAAATAAGATAAATCCATCTGAATCATTAAGCTCCTCACCATGACTTTGACTTCAAGCTCCTCCAAGCGTCTACTTCGGCGGTCAATTGCAGCCATAGCCACCGTAGTCTCAACACTAAATTTCGTAAACCCCAGCCACGCTGCCACTTTTGATCAAAAAGAAGTTGAACAATCTAAATTTATTGCCGTAGCCGCACCTTATGGCACAAATAGTCATCAACTATTGATTTTGGAACAGATATCAGACAAGCAGCAGTGCTGGAGCGAAAACGGCTCCAGCCCCGTCATAGTAGATCCGCTACTGGTGAACTTTGACTTCAGTGGCATTTGCGGACGCAGTACGGACAGCAACGGCTATTCTATCCGGATGGCAGGTACAGATTTGGGACTGAAGTACAGCTTCAACATCGTCAAAAGCGGTAATGACTTTGTGCTAGTTGGGAAAAATTTTAGCGATCGCAACGCCCCCGTCATCGAAATCGGTAGAGCTAACGGCATCAACAACGGCTTCGTGAAAATTAATCTCGATCCGGCTTGGCGGTTTGCCAAAAGAAGCTTCAACGGTAAAACACTAGGTCACGTCTATCTTACTAGCGACCAAGCACCACCCCCCGGATTTGGCGATGTTGCCACACCTCCAGGCGGAACCTCTTCCTTCCGAGACATCGCCACAGATGTCTATGCTAGAGAAATTGAACAAGCAGTATCCCTTGGATTCGTCGCCGGGTTCAAAGAAGACAATACCTTCCGCCCCCAAGTTTCTTTAACTAGAGAACAACTGGTATCTATGGTATTGGAATCATTAACCAAGCTACCGAGTGCTAACCTCACAATTCCCACCCAAGCATCATCCCGACCATATCCCGATGTCGATGCTACGCGCTGGAGTGCGGCTAAAATTCAATGGGCGCGGGATAACAAAATTGTCAGTGGCTATCAAGACGGCTCATTTAAACCCACCCAACCAGTCACCAGAGCCGAACTATTAGCAGTATTGCGACGTGCTGCGGAATTTGGGAAAAATATGCGCGGACTCCCCACAGAGCTTGCTGTCAAGAACTCAGCCAAAACCTTCTCAGACACAGAAAAACACTGGGCAGCATCACTGGTTAACCAAATGTCTTCTTATTGTAATGTTGCCTCCCCAGTAAATGAAACTGGCAGCAAGTTTGAGCCAAACTCTGCCACTCGTCGCAACTACGCCGCCGCCGCCACTTTGCGAATGCTTAACTGCGTTAAATCGGAATAAGGGGCTGGAACTGGGAACTTTATCCTCGTTCCCATCCCCTGCGGGAACGAGGTAATAAACCATCCACGCTTCTAGGCTTGCGATCGCTTGTAATATGCAACCGCGTGTAACCATCTGCCGCACTTAAATAACCAGTTTCATCCGCTACCGATTCCAACGCCTTTACCGTCATAGTTCCCACGCTTGGTAATTGAAATATTTTATCCTCGTTAAGAAGCGTTACTCCTGGGAATGATTCAGGCGAGGCAAAGCCTCCAGGTATTGCGAATTTTGTAAGATATCAATTGCATAAACGCGAATATTTTTTCCCCACAGTGTTGATTCTTTTTCGTAATTTAAACCAACTTTAATGGCAACTTTTTGAGACGCTATATTTCCCGGCTCTATTAACGATATAAGACGGTTACAACCAACTTTTTCAAATCCATAATCTCGAATTGCACAAGCCGCTTCTGTTGCCAAACCTTGCCCTCAGTATTCTTTGGCAAGTAGATAGCCAATTTCAACTTCTTGCTGTCCATCCACCAACTGGAGACTTAATCCGCATCTACCAATAAATTTATTATCGGCTTTGTAAATGGTTGCCCACAAACCGAACCCGTTTTTATCGTAACAATTGATTATCCGCTCAACCTGTTGCTTTGTCTCTTCGTATGTCTGCTTACTGGGATAGAACTTCATAACAACAGGATCGGCGTAAATTGTCGCTAAGTCGTCCGCGTCATCTAAGGTTAAATGTCGCAGAATCAATCGCGGTGTTTCAGCTACAATCATCTGCTTTTTGATTTGCTGTTATCAACAAAATTATTCCCAAAAGTAACGCCTTTTAACGAGAAAAACAAGAGGGCGCAACTACTCTCGTGCCAAGTATAGTTGCCCTCTTGTTCAAATTAAATGTTTCCTCCAAACCCGGTTTCTTCTTTGAAACCGGGTTTCTTACTAAGAGCGCGGCGCAACCCAACTTGCTTAGCCTGTCCAGGCTAGTAGGGGCGCGGTCGGGGGAGAGGTTTTTGGTGTTAAAAAGATGATCCGGGCTGCGTGAGAAATTCTGCCTCTTCGGGTGTTGACTTTCGACCCAAAATCAGATTTCGATGGGGAAAGCGCCCAAAACGCTCAATTACCTCCAAGTGTCGAACTGCGTAGGAGATAGTGTCAGCACTATCAGGGTCATCACTCAGTTGCTTAAACAACTCCAGCGACTGACGCTGATGATTCAAATCTTCACTGTGTTCAAAAGGTAAGTAAACAAACCATCGCTGCACTGGTAGCAGTTCTTTATCAAAATTATTAACTACAGCATACTTTGCTGCTGCAAGTGCTTGCGGGTCTGTGGCAAAGGCTTGGGCAGTACCTCTGAAGATGTTGCGAGGAAATTGATCCAACAAGATAATTAAAGCTAGGCAACTCTGGGGTGAAGACTTCCAGTAATCTAACTGACCCGCAGCTGCTAGTTCGTAGTCTTGTCGGAAGCGAGTTTGTATCTCTTGGTCAAACTCCGGTTTTTTTGTAAACCATACCTGACGCGGTTTGCCATAACCCGGCTCATCTTCTCGTCCAAACCAAAAATCTAAAATCTCATTGACTTGTGACATCAGTTTTTCCTGGGTGCTGCTGAGGATAGATGTTATAAAATATACGTTCTATAGCTCGACAGGGCAGGGAAGGAGGAAGTACAGTTTCAGCTTAATAGTATTCATAAAGGATAGAGAGCTTTGAGCAAAGTTCTCGGTGGAAGAGTATTTATTTATCTCAGTGAAAATTAAATCTGGAAATTTGGGCATCCTAAGTAGGTAGGACGATATAGCTAAATTTGAGTTTAAATTCACAGCGACCAATCCACTTTTAATATATGAATCACATAGATAACCAAGAGCTACTGCAAAAATTTATCCAGCGATCGCCTGCTGCGATCGCCATGTTCGACCACGAAATGCGTTACCTGCTTTGTAGCGATCGCTGGCGGACAGATTTTAGACTAAGCGGGGATATCAGCCAGCGATCGCTCTATGAGACGTTCAGGGAAGTTCCTGAAAGTTGGAACGACCAACTCTTAACCATCGAAAAGGGTGATGAAGAATTTATCAGGCGTTTGGATGGGACTGGGGACTGGGTAAAGTGGGAAGCCCAACCGTGGACTACAAGTGCAGATGAAATCGGCGGTATCATTATATTTACAGAAATCCTCAGCTCGCGCAAATGGGCAAAATCGGCGCTCAGACAGAGAGAGCAAAACTTCCAGTTGCTAGTCGAAGGCGTAAAAGACTATGCAATTATTAAGCTGGATACCAATGGACACGTTGTCAGCTGGAACGCCGGAGCCGAAAGGATTAAAGGGTATCAGTTAGAAGAAATTGTAGGACAGCATTTTTCCTACTTTTACCCGCCTGAAGAGATTGAGCTGGGAAAGCCGGAGCAAAATTTAGAACTAGCAGCAAAACTTGGTCGGTGCGAAAACGAAGGCTGGCGGGTGCGTAAGGATGGTACGCGGTTTTGGGCAAACGTAGTGATTACAGCTTTGCACGACAGGGAGGGAAATCTGCGCGGCTTCTCGAAAGTGACGCAGGACATCACCGAGCGCAAACAACAAGAAGAATCCCTACGGTTGCTGGAGAGAGCGATCGCATCTAGTAGCAATGGCATCGCGATCAGCGACACCATCCAGCCAGACAACCCGATTATTTATGTCAATCCCCGTTTTGAGCAGATGACTGGATATGCTGCGGCTGAAGTTATTGGTATCAATTGCCGCTTCTTGCAGGGAACAGACACAAATCAACTAGCGAGCGCTCAACTTAGAATGGCAATTGCTGAGGGCAGAGAGTGTAGTGCAGTCTTGCGGAATTATCGCAAAGATGGCACCCTTTTCTGGAACGAACTCCGGATTTCCCCGGTACGCAATCCCCAAGGCAAACTGACAAACTTTATTGGTATCCAAACAGACATCACCTACCGGGTGGAAGCTGAAGCAGCCTTACGGCAACTCTTGCAACGGGAATTGCTTTTAGGAGCAATGCAAGAGCGAATTCGCCAATCTTTGAAACTAGAAGATGTCCTCAACACCACTGTAGCGGAAGTTCGACAAGCTCTCCATGCCGACCGAGCAGCTATTTACCGCTTTGAGCCAGATGGGAGTGGTACTGTAGTTGTGGAATCGCTGGGTATCGGGGTTTCATCAACATTAGGCATCAATATTCAGGAAAATTACCAGTTATGCGATCGCACCAGCTTATCCAATTTTAGTGATCCTCTTGCCACCCCGTACCTCACAGGTGAGATTCAAGCTATTGAAGATATTTACATAGCGGGTTTAGAGCAGGCTCATGTTCAATTGCTAGAGCGGTTTCAGGTCAGAGCCAATCTGGTAGTGCCGATTTTCCAAGAAAGCGTTGCCACATTGAGCAGGGATTCTCGTTGGCATCAGGGAAGGTGGGAAAATGGTTCTACTTCCAACCTTGCAACTGTTAAACCTTCAAACTCCAAATTATGGGGACTGCTAATTGTCCATCACTGTCATGGAACCAGACAATGGCAAAACTGGGAAGTACAATTTCTCAAGCAGCTTTCCGTACAACTAGCGATCGCTATTCAGCAAGCTAACCTTTTCGAGCAGCTGCAAGCTGAACTCGCCCGTACTCAATCCGCAGAAACAGCATTGCGCGTTAGCGAGGAGCGACTACAAGCAATTTTAGATAACTCCACCGCCATGATCTACGTCAAGGATAGGGAAGGACGATTTATTTTGGTCAACCGTCTATTCCAAACCCTATTCCATCTCGACCGAGAGCAGATAGTTGGCAAAACCAACCACGAAATTTTTCCCAAAGAAGTAGCTGACGCTTTTCATACCACCGACCAGCAAGTAATCGCATCTGGAACTCCGATAGAGTTGGAAGAAGTCGCACCTGTCGAAGGTGTTTTACACAGCTACCTTTCAGTCAAGTTTCCCCTACAGGATGCTACTGGTGTCCCTTATGCAGTCTGCGGTATCTCCACCGACATCACCGAACGCCAGCAAGCTCAAGAAAGCTTGCGACGCACTAATTCGCTTTTGAAGGCGCAGCAAGAAGCAGCACTCGATGGCATTTTGGTGATAGACGAGAACAGAAAAGTCGCCTCGTACAATCGTCGCTTCAAAGAATTGTGGCAAATCCCCGACGAAGTGATGAAGTCTGGGGACGACAGACAACTGCTAGGCTATGTACTCTCAACCCTGGTGCAGCCACAAGAGTTTATTGCCAAAGTCGAGTATTTATATGCTCATCCAACTGAATCTAGCCGCGATGAAATTTCCTTAAATGATGAGCGCATTTTTGACCGTTACTCATCCGCGGTGCTTTCCCCAGAAGGAGATGATTATGGCAGAATTTGGTACTTCCGAGATATCACAAGACGCAAACAAGCTGAAGAGGATTTGCACAAGTCTAACCAGCAAATCAACAAGATATTAGAAAGCATCAACGATGCTTTTCTTTCCTTAGATCGGGAGTGGCGGTTCACCTACATAAATTCACGAGCCGAGCAGCTTTTGTTGAGAACCAAGGATGAGTTAATTGGCAAAAATATATGGGATGAATTTCCAGAGGCTGTTAACTCCAACTTCTACTCGCAGTATCACAAAGCTGCTACCGAACAAGTCACGGTTGAGTTTGAGGAATTTTATTCACCATTAAACACCTGGTATCAGGTGCGAACTTATCCCTATGCCGATGGTTTATCAGTTTATTTCCACGATATCAACGAGCGCAAACAAGCCGAGACAGTACAGATACAGTTAAACGCATCTATACAAGAAAGGGAAGAAAGATTCCGAACCCTAGTTGCTAATATTCCTGGTGCTGTTTACCGTTGCGCCTGTGATGCTAACTGGACAATGGAGTTTATCAGTGATGCGATCGCAGGAATTTCTGACTACCCGGCTAGTGACTTTATTAACAATCAAGTACGCACCTTTGCCAGCATTATCTATCCCGAAGACGTGGCGATGGTGGAGAAAACTATTTTAGAAGGGGTGTCAGCAAAACAGCCTTACATTATCGAGTATCGGGTTATTCGAGCTGATGAAACTGTCAGATGGGTTTATGAAAAAGGTCAGGGTATCCTTAATAAGGAAGGAGAATTAATTCGCCTTGATGGGGCGATTTTTGATATCACTGAGCGCAAAGCTGCTGAGGCAGAATTACGCGATTTAGGATCTGCCCTGGAAAATGCCGTTGAAGGGATCTCGCGCCTAGACACCCAAGGGCGCTACCTGGCTGTCAACCGAGCCTACGCCAGCGCTGCTGGATACCAACCAGAAGAAATGATTGGTATGGAATGGCCCTTAACTGTACATCCTGAAGATGTAGAAAAGATGATAGCTGCCTATGAACAAATGCTCAAAGATGGCAAGGTAGAAGCTGAAGCCAGGGGTGTGCGTAAAGACGGCTCTATTTTTTATAAGCAATTAGTGATGATCTGTGCTTACGATTCGCAACGGCGTTTTATCGGACATCACTGCTTTATGAAGGACATCACTGAACGCAAAGCCGCTGAGGAAGCCTTGCGCCAAAGCGAAGTGTTACGCGAAAGCGAGGCGAAAACTCGCGCCCTTCTAGACGCTATTCCAGATGCGATGTATCGCATGAACAAAGAGGGCATTTTTCTAGATTTCAAAGCCGCTAAGAACGATCCTATGGAGATGAGTGCTGATGCTGTTGTTGGCAAAAATATTTATGATGTTTTGCCCATGAGTGTAGCTCAAGCTGCTTTACACTATAGCGCGATCGCTCTTTCCACCAACAAAGCACAAGTGTTTGAATATCAAATGCCCAAAGGCAAAAAGATTGAGACTTATGAGGCTAGAGTTGTAGTCAATGGACCGGATGAAGTGCTGGCAATTGTGCGCGATATTACTGAGCGCAAGGAGGTAGAGCGATTGAAAAACGAATTTGTCTCAATTGTTAGCCATGAATTGAGAACGCCGCTGACTTCAGTTCGCGGTTCTTTGAGTTTAATTAGTGGCGGCGTGGCGGGTGAAATTCCCCCACAGGCAAAAGCCTTGGTAGACATTGCTTATAAAAATAGCGAACGTCTGATCCTGCTGATTAATGACATTTTGGATATCGAAAAGATTGAATCCGGTAAAATGGATTTCCATCTCACGCCGCTGGATCTGATGCCATTAGTGCAGCAGGCAATAGACGTGAATCGTGGCTATAGCGAACAGTTTGGCGTGCAGTTGGTGTTGGAGCCGCAACTAACGGATGCTATGGTGAATGTAGATCGCGATCGCTTGATGCAGGTGATCACTAACCTGCTCTCCAACGCCGCCAAATTCTCTCCCCGCAATGGCCAAGTCAAAGTCTGTGTCTCCCGCTTAAACCCAGAAGATAGAAGTCCAGACTTATTGGCAACTGATAATATTTATCCTACCTATTGCCTCCTGCCTTCTTCCTCCTTCATTCGCGTTGCCATCACCGACCAAGGTACGGGCATCCCCGAAGAATTTCGTTCCCGGATCTTTAAGAAGTTTGCCCAAGCTGATTCCTCAGATACCCGTCAAAAGGGCGGAACTGGCTTGGGTTTGAGCATTTGCAAAGCGATTGTCGAAAAACTCGGCGGACAAATTGGCTTTACCACCACTACCAATGTCGGCAGCACCTTCTATTTTGACTTACCAGAATGGCAGGATGCACTTGTGCCAATTGTATCCAGCTCAAACTCATCTGACAGCCTCCGCATCTTAGTGTGTGAAGACGACCCTGATATTGCCCAATTGCTCTGGCTAATGCTAAAGCAAGAGGGTTTGAGCGCAGATATCGCTTATAGTGCAGCACAAGCCAAGCAGCTACTGGGCCAAAACCGCTATGCAGCAATGACAGTGGATCTGGCATTACCCGGTCAAGACGGTATTTCATTGATCCGCGAGTTGCGGGAGGCGCAAAACACCCACAGCCTGCCAATTGTTGTGGTTTCTGCCAAGGCGCAGCAAGGGCGGCAGGAATTCAACGGCGGCTTGGCGGTGATAGACTGGCTGGATAAACCAATCGATCAACAGCGATTGATGGCAGCAGTCCGGCAAGCAGTGCGACAACAAACTGGCACCCAGCTACAAATTTTGTATGTAGAGGACGATCCGGATTTAACCCAAGTCGTCTCAAAAATTTTGCAGACCCTAGCCGAAATTGACTCAGCTAAGAATCTTCAGGAGGCAAAATACAAGCTACGGACAAATACTTACGACCTGGTTATTCTAGACCTAAGTTTACCTGATGGTTCTGGTCTGGAGTTGCTACCTTACCTAAACAATCAGGCTCGCGTCCCGATTCCAGCAGTGGTTTTCTCTGCCAATACAGTTGGTATTGAAGCCGCGAATCATGTGGCTGCGGCACTCGTAAAATCCCGCACCTCAAATCAGCAACTGCTGGATACCATCAAATCCTTAATTGGGCGCAGTGACTCGATAAATACCCTTAAATAACCGTAGCCAGTTACGCTGACAAAATGCCAGATTAGAAATGCAAATTAAAAATGGCTAAGAAACTCTTAAATTTTTAATTTGTTTTCTTCAGCACACTCTTTTTTGGAAGTACAACTTAGAGAAACGCTTTGTCTACCCCACCTCTAAACCGGATTTTGTTTGTGGAAGATGACCCAGATATCCAAACTGTTGCCAGCTTGGGTTTGCAGGCTGTCGGCGGTTTTACTGTGCAAATATGTAGTTCTGGCAGTGAAGCAATTCAAGCCGCGCCAACTTTTGCCCCAGATTTGATTCTGCTTGATGTGATGATGCCGGGTATGGACGGTATTAGTACGCTAAAGGCTCTACGCGAACTAAGAGAAACTTTAACTACTCCTGTGATTTTTTTGACTGCCAAAGTCCAAACTCACGAAGTAGCTTCCTATAAACAACTCGGCGTTTTGGATGTAATTGCAAAGCCGTTTGACCCGATGACTCTTTCTGCAACTCTTAATCGCTTGTGGTCTCAGTACCATGTTTAATTCTGTGAAAAATCCACAAGAACAACTAAA
This sequence comes from Trichocoleus sp. FACHB-6, assembly GCF_014695815.1. Classification (NCBI taxonomy): domain Bacteria; kingdom Bacillati; phylum Cyanobacteriota; class Cyanophyceae; order Leptolyngbyales; family Trichocoleusaceae; genus Trichocoleus; species Trichocoleus sp. FACHB-6. The sequence goes on along the minus strand of NZ_JACJOY010000127.1, from coordinate 95,360 downwards.
CGCCTTACGTATTGCTTACACGCAGCAACTACCAAGTCGAGTTGAGCAGATTGAAGCTATGTGGAATCAGCTGCTTGCAAGTTTGGAAAAGAGTATCGCAGTGGAGGAGGGGGAGAGTGGGAGAGTGGGAAAAGATAATACTAAATTCCTCTTCTCACCTCATCACCCCATCACCGCCTCACCGCCTCTGCCCCTCTCCGAAGCTTCCTCACTTTTGGTAACGCTGCACAACTTAACACACCGTCTGGCTGGATCGGGCGCTACATTTGGCTTTCTAACGTTAGGCAATGCCGCCCGAACATTGGAACTTGTTTTCAAAGCGATGCTGGAATGTGGGGATTTGCCAACTTCGGAACAGCAAGCACAAATTTTGGTGCTGCTAGGGGTATTGAAACACGCGGCGAGTGAAATTTGTTTACTGTCCACTCAAGAATTGTCGGTAAACCTGCCGCTGACACTTCCTCCCCTACCGGAGTCAGACAATCGGCTGATTTTTCTGGTTGAAGACGATCCGCTTTTGTCACAGGATTTAGTGTTGCAAATTGGTTGTTTTGGTTATGATGTTCGCGCCTTTAACGAGTTTGTTGAACTTCAGGACGCGATCGCTCAAACACCTCCAGCAGCAGTCATCATGGATGTGGTGTTCCCTGAAGACAATTTGGCAGGCCCGAAAACTATCACCCAAATCCAGAAAGGGCGCGAACAACCTTTGCCAGTTGTATTTATCTCTTGCAGAAACGATCTGACGGCGCGTTTGCAGGCGGTGAGGGCAGGTGGGAAGGCATATTTCCCTAAGCCAATTAATATCGGCGAGTTGATTGATGCTTTGGATTCGCTGACGGCACCGCAAACCCCAGAACCGTATCGAATTTTAATTGTTGACGATGATGCGTCTTTGGCTACTTTCTATAGCTTAACTTTAGAGCAGGCGGGGATGATGACGGTAGCGATCGCTGATCCTTTGCAGGTGATGCAGCCTTTGATTGAGTTTAGACCGGATTTGATTTTGATGGATATGTATATGCCGGGTTGCGATGGCTTGGAATTGGCATCGGTGATCCGTCAGCAACCTGCTTATATGGGGATTCCGATTGTGTTTCTCTCGGTAGAGACTGATTTTAATAAGCAGCTGACGGCGATTCAGCTAGGCGGGGACGATTTTTTGACTAAGCCGATTTTGCCACACCATCTGGTGGCGTCGGTGATGCCGCGAGTGCAGCGATCGCGTCTTTTACGTTCTGTGATGGTGCGCGATAGTTTGACGGGGCTACTTAATCATACGACTATCAAAGAGCAATTAAGTATTGAAGTGCAACGGGCTAGCCGGGAAAATACCACAGTCGCCTTTGCCATGATTGATATTGATGATTTTAAGTCAGTTAATGATACCTATGGGCATTTGACAGGCGATCGCGTTTTGAAAAGTCTCTCCCGTCTATTGCAGCAGCGTTTGCGTAAAACTGACATTACTGGTCGTTACGGCGGTGAAGAATTTGCTATCATCTTGCCGCATACAGATGGTCTAACAGCAGTCAAGGTGCTCAATCGCATCCGGGAAGGCTTTGCCAAAGTTCGGCAACAGTCTGAAGGTGCTGAATTTTCCGTCACTTTTAGCTGTGGTGTTGCTGTTTTTCCCAGCGTGGTTGATGCGACGCAACTCAATGAAGCCGCAGACAAAGCACTCTACGAAGCCAAACGACACGGACGAAATAAAGTTGTTATTGCTAATTCCTAATAGCTAATTGCTATTAGGAATCTCCTTAAATTAAAATAGGAATCGGCAGTCTCTTACCTTTCCACAGTAGTTTTTCCAATTCTTCCGGTGGTACAGGGCGACAAAACAAATATCCTTGGACTTCATCACAATTATGTTGGCAAAGAAAAAATACTTCTTCTGCCGCTTCTACTCCCTCAGCAATCACTTTTAAATTCAATTTTTGTGACATTTGAATAATTGCCATAGTGATGTTTTTACATCTAGCATCAGTGTTAATATTCCGGATGAAACTCCGGTCTATTTTTAGAGTAGAAAAAGGAAATTTTTTGAGATAACTTAAAGAAGAATATCCAGTTCCGAAATCATCAATAGATATTTCAATTCCTAAAAGCTTCAACTTATTTAATGTCTTGATAGCTGCTGATTCATTTTGGGTTAATACGCTTTCAGTAATTTCTAATTCCAAAAATTGCGGAGCCAGACCTGTGTTATTTAAGATTTCGACTATACTCTCACCCAAGTTTGCTTGATTGAATTGTCTGCATGACAAATTAACTGCCACTCGTAAAGAAGAAAAACCAGCGGTTTGCCATGCTTTAGTTTGAGCGCAAGCAGTTTTTAAAACCCATTCGCCAATGGGCATAATCAAGCCTGTTTCTTCTGCCAATGGTATAAATGTTGCCGGAGAAATTAGCCCTAATTCTGGATGTTGCCAACGTATTAACGCTTCTACCCCAACAATATTTCCGGTTTTTAATTCGACTTGCGGCTGATAGTATACCTGAAATTCTTCTCGTTCTAAGGCACGGCGCAAGCTAGATTCTAGGGCCAATTGATCGACAGAATCAGCCTGCATATCTGATGTGTAAAACTGATAAGTATTCCCCCCTTGCTTTTTAGCCCCGAATGTTGCTAGAGAAGCATTTTTAATTAAAGTGTCAATGTCACCACCATCCGACGGATAGCGCGAGATGCCAATGCTGGCGGTGATAAACACTTCGTGACCCTCCAGCATAAAAGGTTGAGAAATTGTATTTAAAATGTCGTGGATAACGCCAACATCTGATTTGGTTTTGTCATCAGTTAGAAGAATAATTGCAAATATATCGGCTTGCAAGTGAGCAACAAAGTCGCCGCTACTAACACACATTGTCAGGCGTTCGGCCACAGACTTAAATAGCAAGTCGCCTAGTGTATAGCCTAGAACGTCGTTGACGCGGCTAAATCTATCTAAACTAATAGATAGAATACTAATAGAAGATTGGCTTGGTAACTTGTCTATATGAGCAATCACTTGATAGAACTGTTCTTGTAGTGACAAGCGATTGGGCAGGCCGGTCAAGTTATTATAATATACCAGGTGATTGACTTTTTCTTCTGTATGTTGTAATTCAGTTGAGTAATGTTCAAACATTACTGTTTGTTTTTTGAATCTAGCAGCGATCGCGCCCAATAATTCATCTCTGGTAAACGGTTTTGTAAGATAATCATCAGCCCCCAGTTCCATACCCTGACGTAGATCGGATTTGGTAGATTTGGCAGTTAGAAAAATAAAAGGAATCATAGCCGTGGCTGGATTTTGACGCAGTTCTCTCAATACACCGTATCCATCCAGTTCCGGCATTGTGACATCACAAATAATTAAGTCCGGTTGGTTTTTTATTGCCAATTTTACCCCGACTTTACCATTTTCTGCGCCTATCACATCGAAATTCTCAGCTATTAGAAGGGCGCTCATTCCAGCTAAAACTGGTTCTTCATCTTCAATAACTAAAATCTTGTTCATTTTTGCCGGTTTCTCCCTGACCCTGTTAAGTTTTTATTGATATGGCAACTTGACTACAAACTTCGTTCCTAGCCCTAATTGACTGTTTACGCTAATTTCTCCTTGGTGTAATTTAACACATTCTTTAACTATCGCCAGCCCCAATCCAGTGCCGGGAATAGTACCTACATTAGTAGCCCGATGGAAGCTTTCAAATAAATGTTGTTGGTCTTCTATGGGAATACCGATGCCCTCATCTTGGACTTCAAAAACTAATTTTTCATTTTGAAAATAATAGGAAAAATTAATTACACCTCCTTGGGGAGAATATTTCATAGCATTTGAAAGTAAGTTTGTAAAAATTTGCCGCAAAAGTTGTTCATCTACATAAACTTGTTGAAAGCAGCTAGAGCTTTGCAACATAATAGTCTGTTGGCTACCTGCTGTAAGTTGCATTTCGCTCACTAAGTCGCGGCAGAAAACATCTATATTTAGAAACGTTGGACTAAATTGTAGTTTTCCAATTTCGGCTTTCCCGATGATTAAAACATCATTTAGCAGATTAGTCATATTTTTGATAGCAGTTTGAATGCGGAGAAAATACTGGCGTTTTTGCTCCTCATCCCACTTATGGTGATAGTGTTCTAACAATTCGGTATAAAGCAAAATAGTGCTTAGGGGAGTACGGAACTCATGGGAAACCATTGAGACGAAGCGAGATTTTAGTTCGTTGAGTTCTTTTTCTTTTTCCAGTGATGAACGGATTTCTGAGTCGGCTTTTTTGCGCTCAGTGATGTCGCGACTTATGCCGCGATAACCTTGCAGTACACCTTGGCATTCAAAAACAGGCGAACCGCTGCTTTCTAAAACAATTGAGTGACCGTTTTTGTGAATTACAGTTTTTTCTAGGTTGGAGAAGGGTTGCTGTGCAGAAACATAGTAGTTGAGAACTGATTGAAATCGGTTTGCCTCATCCGGCAACATAAAATTGAAAGTAGTCTTACCAAGAATTTCCCCAACTTGATAGCCTGCAATTTCAGAGGCTTTTGGGCTGACGTAGGTAAAGACACCATTGCTATCAATTTCCCATACCCAATCGTTGGTTTGTTCGACAAGATTGCGATACTTCTCCTCACTCTCTCGTAGTGCTTGCTCGGCTTGCAGGCGTTCGGTGATGTCAGTAAAGATGGCAATTGACCCAACAACTTGACCGGAAGTATCTTTGATGGCATCTGTACGGAGGGAAATTTGGATGATGCAGCCGCTACGCGATCGCATCTCTACTTCACCTCTCCAAGATTTGCCGCTCCTGACGGTGGCGAACACCTCTTGGTTAACTGCTTTTTGGGTGAACAGTAGCGCTAGACCTCCAGAGGTGTCCAATTCATCCAATGCGTAGCCGAATAAGTTGCGAAAAGCTTCATTAATATAGATGGGTTCAGCATTTACACCAGATATCCCAATAGCATCGCTAGATTTTTCCACAGCGGCGCTGATGCGTAAAAGAGTCTGCTGTGCCGACTTGCGTTCGGTGATATCTTCTGCAAGCCCGGTGATGCGGCAGATTTCTCCGGCGGCGTTCCGGACGGGAAAGGCGCGATCCCAGATCCAGCGAACCGAACCATCGGGGCGCACAATTCGATATTCTTCGTTTAAAGTCCCTTGGGGATTGTTACGAATGAGAGCAAGGATGCGATCGCGATCCTCTGGATGGATTGATTCCACCCAAGATTTAGGTTCCTGATACAAACTCTCGCAGGTGCGACCCCATATTTTCTCGAATGCGGGGCTGATGTAGATAACCTGGCTGTTATCAGGGTTAGTCATCCAGAACACTTCATCAATATTTTCTGCCAGCTGGCGGAACCGTTCCTCACTCTCTCGCAGCGCCAACTCCGCAAGTGTGCGTTGTTGGTACATAGATATTGCCGTTGCTGCCGCTCGGAGAATATCCACATCTGATGAAGCCCAGGAGCGAGCTTCATGGCAATTATCAAAGCCAATAAAGCCAAACAACTTATCATTAACAATCATAGGCAAAACTAAAATCGAAAGAATCCCCTGCGGTTCTAAAATCTGACGCTCTGACTCTGGAAATTTCGCCACTACCCCAGAAACGATTTTCCCCCGCGCCAATAGGTTAGCCCAGCGAGGAAAATAGTCATTATAAGAGAGGTTTTGCAGCAAAGGATTGTCAATTTCGGGGTTGACACCCTCGGCGCACCACTCGGCACGCTGACTCATCCGCAGACAACCCGATTCATCTGTGTGGTTCTCGAACACGTAAATCCGGCTGGCACGCGAAACCGCCCCCAGCGTTTTCAACACCTGTTTGTAGCAGCTTTCTTTGTTGTTGGAAACCAATAACCGACGCCCAATTGCAACCAATGCTGCCCAGTGGCGTTCGCGCTTTGCCAGTGCTTTCTCAGCGGCTTTGCGTAGAGTGATATCCCGACCGACTGCCTGGAATTCGACAAACTGACCAAATTCGTTAAATATTGCCCGGTTTGTCCACTGCTGAATGCAAATCTCCTTGCTTGGCATTACTACCTGATGTTCGTAACTCAGTACTGATTTTTCTGGGGTAAGAAAAGCCATTTCCTGTGTTATCCATTCTTGCTTCTCTTCTAACATAAAGGGAGCAAAAGTTTGCCCGACTAACTCTTCGGGCTGTTTGTTGAAGAAACGACAGTAAGCGTCGTTGACGAAACTTAGGGTTCCGTCAGGCAAAAAGCGACAGATCATTTCCGTTTGATCTTCAACAACTGCACGATATCGCGCCTCACTTTCTTGCAGTGCAACTTCTGCTTGTTTACGCTCAGTAATGTCGTGGAAGTAAACGCTTAAGCCATCTTCATAAGGATAAACTTGTAACTGATACCAGGTATTTGATGACCCATAAAATGTCTCAAAATGAATTGTAATATTTTCGGATACAGCTTTGTGATATTGCTTTATTAAGCTAGAATTAGCTACCTCTGGCAACTCGTCCCAGATACATTTGCCAATTAATTCGTCTCTGGTTTTTAATAAGTACTGCTCGGCTTTTGAGTTTAAGTAAGTGAAGCACCACGATTTATCGAGGGCAAAAAAAGCATCTGTGATACTTTCTAAAATTTTAATAGTCCGCTGATTTGACTTTTCTAATTCTGCTTCGGCTCGCTTGCGTTCAGTGATATCAAAGATTGCCCCGTCGAGCCAAAGTACGCTCCCATCATCACCAAAGAATCCTTGACCTCTATCATAGACCCATCTGATGCTGCCATCTGCTCGAATAATCCGATATTCAGCGAGAAACAGTTGTCCCTCTTTCACGGCTTTCAAAACTAAATTTTCACAATTGGCTGTGTCTTCGGGATGAATAATACTAGCGAAAGTGCGAATTTTGTTGTGAATAAAGTCACTAGGTGGATAGCCAGAAATTTCTGCGATCGCATCGCTGATAAACTCCATTGTCCAGTCCGAATCGCAGCCAGAGCGATAAACTACGCCGGGAATATTGGAAACTAAGGAGCGGAACCGTAGTTCGCTTTCCTGCAAAGCAAATTCAGCTTGCTTGCGCTCCGTGATATCGTTCAGCCTACCGGAAGTACCCAATATCGCATTGTCGTCAGCCAATGTCAGACTTACATGAACCTCAATCCATCTGTAATCACCATCTTTTGTCAAGTACCTAATCTCATGTTTGCAATATTCTTTCTCTCGATTAATCAATAGTTGAAATAGCTCTATATTATGTTGGCGCTCCTCAGGATGGATATAATTTAGAAAATTTGTATCGATGCTTTCTTCGATGCTGAATCCAGTAATTTCTGTCCATGCAGGATTTAAAAATGTCCATATACCTGCTGTATCTGTCTGGAAAAATACTTCTTTAACGTTGTCAACAACCGACTTATACTGTCTCTCTCTTGCTAAGAGAGTCTTAAAACTATCCTGCTCCTCGGCAACTTTAACTGATAGGGTTTCATAAGGTTTTTTTAGGTCATTTGCAGGCGTTTCTACTGGAATTGCTAATTTTTCCTCTGCCTGTTGCCAGCTTGCTTCTAATTGCTGGTGTCGGCTTGCGTTTGGGGCTATAATCCCGATTTTATCGCTACCTTTTGAGCTATCCTGGGTGACGCTGCTCAAATTTTCCCCTTTCGGAGATTTCAAATTGGCAAATGTAGAATTAAGATTTGAAATTTCTTTTTCCAGCACTCGGCAAATACTTTGAGGGGTGATTACTCCCAATATTTGATCGCGTTCGCCTACTATAGGCAGATGGTGAATTTGATGTTGTTGCAATAGTGAAGATAATATAAAAATATCCGGTAAATTTGATATATTTAGAGTAATAACGGGTGCCGTCATCACATCAGCAACTTTAACATTTTCTAAAGAACTTTGTGCTAGGTTAAGGGGTATAATACTATGCTCGCTAAACAACCCAACTAACCGGGATTCCTCCATCACTAAAGCACACCTGCTCGAATCTCCAGACTGAAGACTAGCTATGACTTCTGGTAGAGGGTTGTCACGAGCAACAGTTAACAAGTGACGGTCAATTGCTTGTTCTAAAACTAAAGAACAATTGGGCTGGTTGTGGAGTTGCATAACAGTAAAGATTAAAATGCCCTGTTCGGGTGTCTTCAGTTTGTTGAGAGGGGAGATAAGATTAAAAAATGTAGTGGATTTTAACTAATTTTTGTGTTTGCTGCTAAATAAAAAAAACTTACAGCTTTTGTCTGCACAAAAAAGCAGTAGAAAATTAGATATTTTTGGCTTACATTTGGTAAGCTTACGGGAAAAGATAAAAGAAAAAATCTCTACTTAGAGTAAGTTTATAATTTTTACTCAGGAATGCCAACCAAGGATGCGATCGCGATCGCATCCTTGGCTGACAAGGAACCCCCAATTACCAATCCAAAATCCAAAATGGTATTATCCGTTACCATCGCCGACGTGGAAGCTGCTGCGGTGCGCCTTAGCGGTATTGCCCACCGTACACCTGTGTTGACCTCAAAAACTGTCAATCAGCGCACAAACTCCCAGGTGTTCTTCAAGTGCGAGAATTTTCAACGCACAGGTTCGTTTAAGTTTCGGGGTGCGTACAATGCAATGGCGCAGTTATCAAAAGCACAAAAGCAAAGCGGCGTTTTGACGTATTCATCGGGAAATCATGCCCAAGCGATCGCGCTTGCTGGACAACTGCTAGGCATTCGCACTACCATCATCATGCCTGATGATGCACCAGCAGTGAAGCAAGCCGCAACTCGCGGTTATGGTGCTGAAGTAATTTTGTACAATCGTCAGGAAACGACGCGGGAAGCTTTGGCGAAAGATATGGTCAGCGATCGCCATCTCACCCTAATTCCCCCCTACGATCATCCTCATGTGGTAGCAGGACAAGGTACAACAGCTTTAGAACTGATTGAGGAAGTTGGAAAATTAGACTTAGTGCTAGTTTGTTGCGGTGGCGGTGGTTTATTATCCGGCTGCGCGATCGCTACCAAAGCTTTTTCACCCAATTGTCGAGTCATCGGCGTAGAACCCGAACGCGCCGACGATGCTACGCGATCGTTTCACACCAAAACGCTGCATACTGTTACCAATCCTGACACCATCGCCGATGGCGCACGCACCCCCTGTTTAGGGAAAATTACCTTTCCGCTGGTGTTGCATTATGTTGATGATATGGTGACAGTTTCTGAAGAAGCCATCCGCAGCACCATGTTTTTCTTGTGGCTCCGCCTAAAGATTGTCGTAGAACCCACAGGCGCTTTAGCAGCAGCTGCTTTACTTTCAGGAGTTGTTACAGATGCAAAGATTGGTGTCATCATCACTGGGGGAAATGTGGATATGACACAAATTGGTAACATTTTCCTAGCCCGCTAAATGTAACACTAAGAGATAATGCAGGCAACAGTTGAGCAACTTTCTGAGATTCGGGTTTTTGTGGATCTAACTCCTGCGGAATTAGAACATTTACAACCTTACACCCAAGTACAGAAATATAGCAAAGGGGAGATAGTCTTACATGAAGGCGATCGCTTACCTCCTAAACTATACGCCCTGCTGGGTGGCTCTTTGCAAATCACCAAAACTGCAACAACAGGCAAAGAAACGATTCTGCGTACCCTACCACCGGGGGAAATTTTCGCTGCACCTGCCTTATTGGGTGATGGAATTTCTCCGGCGATGGTAACAGCTGAGCGTGATTCAATAATTCTTACAGTACAACGAGATGCCCTCTTAGAGGCAATTAGGCAAACCCCAGAAATTTCCTTGCGAATGCTGATGGTTTTCAATTCTCGATTGCAACAACTCCATGACACAGTGCATGGATTGGTTTCTGAAAGGGCAATTGTACGCTTAGCGCGGTTTATTCAGTATTTTGCATCTCAAGGAACTGAATCAACCCCCACTGGCGCATCTTTGAAGGTGAAGCTTTCCTATTATCAAATAGCGCGGAGTATTGGCATCACTTACGAGGAGTGCGTGCGAATGTTCAAGAGTTTGAAGTCGGTTGTGACTTACAGTCGCGGTGGTAAGATTACAGTGTTGGATGCGGAAAAATTAGAAGCGATCGCTTCCGGCACCTCAGAACTCCATGCTTGAGAGAGTGCGAAATGGAGGTTAGCGGACTCGAACCGCTGACATCCTGCTTGCAAAGCAGGCGCTCTACCAACTGAGCTAAACCCCCGAAATTTCAGTAGGAACTAAACCCACTTTTGTTATAGTAGCTCATATCTTTGGATGAGTAAAGGGGGTAAAGGAAAAAATATCTAGACGCAAGCCATCGTAAAGCTTCCTTTGTTAGGTTAGATGGGAAACTAGAGGAAAATATTTCTACTCCTTCGGGTGGAGGGGGAAAATGAGCCAAGTTGTTGTAACTTTCTATAAATTCGTCAAGTTGCCGGACTTTGCCGAGAAGCGATATCCCTTGTTATTGCACTGCGAAGCACAGGGTATTAGAGGGACGATATTGCTTGCAGCAGAAGGCATTAACGGGACGATTGCAGGATCGCGTCAGGCAATTGACTCGGTGCTATCGTTTTTACGTTCAGATCCCCGTCTGGTTGACTTAGAGCATAAAGAGTCTTATGCCGATTCTCCACCATTTGATCGGATGAAGGTGCGGTTGAAGAAAGAAATTGTCACCTTGGGATTGCCCCAAATCGATCCAAGCGATCGCGTCGGCACCTATGTCAGTCCGAAGGAGTGGAATGAGCTGATTTCAGATCCAGAAGTAACGATTATTGACACCCGCAACGATTATGAGGTGTCTATTGGTAGCTTTAAAGGAGCGCAAAATCCCAAAACTGCCTCATTCCGCCAATTTCCCGACTATGTTCGCAGCGACCTCAATCCGAGCAAACATAAAAAAGTTGCTTTATTCTGCACTGGCGGCATTCGCTGCGAAAAAGCGACATCATTCATGATGGCTCAAGGGTTCCAAGAGGTCTATCACCTCAAGGGCGGCATTCTCAAGTATTTAGAGGAAATTCCACCAGAAGAAAGTCTGTGGGAAGGGGAATGTTTTGTCTTTGATCAACGTGTCGCTTTACGTGAGGGTTTGGAGATAGGAACTCATGAAATGTGCCCTAGTTGCGGGCATCCTATCTCCGAAGCCGATAAAACTTCACCTCATTATCAAGAGAATGTTTCTTGTCCCTACTGTTGCGATCGCCCAGTTTGACACAAGAGCGGTATTCAACAGCACCCCAATTTCCAAATCGACGAGGAAGTCAGATGTACGACTTGACGAGATTCACTTTAAGGGACATGGTGGAGTGCGGGTTGGCTCTACGCCAGTTCGGCTTGGGGGCTGAAAGTATGGAAGAGGCGAGTAACAGAATTGTTAGGTATCTTTACGAAAATTTCTGTACTAAGTCAACTGGTGAGAAATCTTGCGCCCTCGTCCGTTTGTTCAAAACTCACCCTTATGAAGACTTAGAAGCCGAACTTGCCGAGTATGCCCGTAGTATGTTGGGCGACTATCCCCCTTTGCCTGCCATGAAGTGCATGACTCCACTGGCAACGGTAGGAGAACAAACGGAATGGAACTCAAGACACACATCCGTTGGACACAAGGCTATTCCACTGGCAAGCGAATCTGTAGTTGCTCAGATGCCGATGATCTCACAACTCATCAGACAGCTTGGCTTAGATATAAAAACAGTTATCAACCCTGACCCGAATCTTTTAGTAGAAATCGAGCAAAGGAAATACAACGTTTTCTATGTGCCTGAAGCGATTGGCAACCCCTATATTCCCGCCCAAGACTCCTTTGTGATTCCATTCGGAATCAAGTCTGTATTGGGGTTTGGTGGTCTATTGCCTTCGGGCAATCTGTTTGCAATCATCATGTTCTTGAAAGTCCAGATTCCTCATAGCACGGCTCAGATGTTCAGCACTCTGGCGCTGAACGTAAAGACAGCACTGCTGCCCTTCGATCGAGGAGCTGTCTTCGCTCAAAAAGATGAATCTGCTCCAGCCTCTAGGCAAATATTCACAAGAAACACTGAGCGGGAGCTAGCGCAGCTTAAATCCCAGGTAGTGACTTTAACGCAGTTGCTTGATGTTTTTGAGAAATCGATCTTAGTACAATCCGATCGACTCGAACAAGCCATAGAGCAACTGGCGGACTCCGCGCAAAAGTCAGAAGAGTTATTGCTCAATATTTTGCCAGAGGCAATCGCCAAGCAGCTCAAACAAAATCCAGCTGCGATCGCTGAACAATTCAACGAGGTGACAATTATGTTTGCCGATCTTGTTGGGTTTACGCCCCTATCGGCTCGCTTAAAACCGATTGAGCTGGTTAACTTACTCAATCAGATTTTTTGCACCTTCGACGCACTGGCTCAACAGTTGGGATTAGAAAAAATCAAGACGATTGGCGATGCCTACATGGTAGCCGCTGGGCTACCACTTCCGAGAGCCGATCATGCCGAAGCGATCGCAGATATGGCACTGGCAATGCAAGCTGCGATCGAGCGCTTGCGAACCGAAGGAGGTGTGAACGTTCAAATTCGCATTGGCATTAATACAGGCATTGTCATCGCTGGAGTCATTGGCACGAAGAAATTTATCTATGACTTGTGGGGAGATGCCGTTAATATTGCTTCGCGCATGGAGTCTTCCGGTCAAGCAGGAAGCATTCAGGTGACGGAAGCCACCTATGAGCGACTCAAGGATAAGTATGTGTTCCAAAAACGAGGAGCTATCAAAGTCAAAGGGAAGGGAGAAATGGTGACATATTGGCTCGTTGGCTCCTTTGCAAGTACAAGGGTTGGGGCTTAGTGAGAGCAAAGGTTATTGCCCGGAAGAGTGAGAGACAGTTGCTTTATTCTGCACTGGCAGCATTCGCTAGGGACTCATGAAATGTGTCCCAGTTGCGATCATGCCATCTCGGAAGCTGAAAAAACTTCCCCTCATTATCAAGAAGACATTTCCTGTCCCTATGGTTGCGATCGCCTCACGCCAGAGAAACCAGTACGATAGGAAGCAACAACATTACTGCTGAGATTAACTGCTAGAGCCTACGCTACTTGCAGCAGAATTTCTCTTTGCTTCATAGAAGCGGCTGGCAACATATCCTAGAGAGTAAATCAAACTAGCGTTACTCGACGCTCCAACCACAGCACCGATTACAGGGATGAGTTCCACAAAACTCAGCCCGCCTTTGAGGACTCCAGAACTTCCCACAGACAAACCGAAAATTACCAAGACTTCGCCCCGGCGTGTGGGATCTTTTAGCGGAAATCCGTATGCCGCAGCAATGCGATAAATCATCTCAGATTGCAGTGCTGCGATCGCAGCTAGCTCGATCCCGAACAAAGCAAGCGCTAAAGGAGGCAAAAAGTTAGTAGCTAATCCAATTCCCCCCGCTTTCAGGGCAGTATCGACCATTATTCGGTTAGCCAGTTGCTCAGGTTTGTCTAGAGGATATTCTTGTCGCAGCTTGTCTACCTCATTCTGAGCCTTCTCGACATCAACCTGACCGAGGGCAGTCATTAACACATTAATGCCTGGTACTTTGGCAGCATATTTGATTAACGGATTTTCAGCGATAGGAGTAACGATTCTGCCTACCGTTTCCGTCCCCTGCTCCACGAATTGCACAGCCGCAGGTACCGCCGACTTGCTGACAGCAGTGGTAGTATTTGTAATCTCTTCTGCTGTAACCATTGCTACATTAGAACCCCACTTAGCGGCACAAGCAGCCATTTGAGTTGCTGTAGCGATCGCTTCACTCATTTGGTCTGTGGATGAACCTTGTCTGTTCTTTACTGGCATAGTTTCAGTTAATATTTTTACATCTTTTAATTAACTTACACTCAATAACACCAAGGAATTATCTACCCTCTGATAGTAATTTGATGCTCTGGCGAATGACATAGAGCGATCGCTTTCCTTTAATGCAGAGGGGGGAAGATGCGATCGCGCTTATCGTTGCACAATAGGGAAGATGCGATCGCTTTCCTTTAATGCACAATAGGGAAGAAGCGATCGCGCTTATCGTTGCACAATAGGGAAGAAGCGATCGCGCTTATCGTTGGACAATAGGGAAGAAGCGATTCCCTGCGGGATAGCTTTGCTGCACGCAGATTCTACTTATGTGAAAAACTTCCTTAGAAAATTCAATATTTTAGAAGTTTTAATGAAGTTTGGGCTGCCGTCATTGACGGCTTCAGAAATAGTAGCTTTAAATAGAGCTAACTCGTGTTAAATGCTACAAGGCTAGAGCGTAATTGCACAGTAGTTCCAGGAAATTTAAGAGACGAGCGCGTCCATTAAATCTGAGCTGCTTTGTACGGAACCTGGTCATGGCTAGTAGTTATCTAGGGAATTTTTGTACTAAGCAAACAGATGTTCAAAATTAACATTCAGGAAATAGAAGCTGTAGCTTCAACGTTTCAAGAAACCGCATCCCAGGTTGTATCGACTACTCAAAGTGCAGTATCAGAAGCACTCTCAACAACCCAAGAGGCGACAAGTAGTGCAATTCAACAGGTTTCCAACTCAGTCACTTCTATAGCTTCAACGTTTCAAGAAACCGCATCAGAGGTTGTGTCAGCTACTCAAAATGCAGTATCAGAAGCGTTCTCAATAACACAAGAAGCTGCGAGTAATGTAATTATTGAAGCTCAACTGGCTTCTAGCTCAGTCACTGGCGCTGCAACAATTGCTGCACACGAGGCATTCAAAGTTGCTCACAACATTAAATTTGAGAACTTACCCCACAATTTGCAACTTAAATTTCACCGAGCTGGAGTACGCGAAGGTATTCGCAATGTTCAAGAAGCTGCCAAAGTGTATGAGACAATTCCAGCACAAATTCGCGCTCAAGGATATGAAGCGATTCGCGAGTTTTGCAACGATAAAGATTGGAGCCATATAAAAGCGCACGTCAACGGTGGAGGAAAAGAAGCTTCAAACGGTATCTTCGAGAACTTCCGAATCAACCGATCTCGTGGTGGAGTTGATATGACTCCTGAAGAACTTGCAGCAGCACGTAAGGTACTTGGCGATGCAGCTTTCAAAGCAAGTGTAGAGCAAGTGATTGGAGCTGCTGTTCAAGGTGCTTTGGTAGCAGCAGTTATTGAACTTGTATTCTCAACTCTAGAGAATTCATTGTCCTTTGCTGAAGGGAAAATTACGCAAGAAGAGCTAATTCGTAAAGTTGCAGTGGCAACAGCAACAGCTGGAATCGCTGGTGGTGTAATTACAGCTATTTTGATGTGCATCTGTATGATTTTCCCACCAATTGCTGCTCTACTTGGTTACGCTGCTGTTCCTCTTGCAGTGATTGGTATCGGCTTCATGTGCGTTCGTGCCTGGGAAATCTTCATCCGTGCTGATAAACTTTTTGGAATTACTGAAGAACTGGGAAAATTTACCCAAAACATTGAGCAAACAATTTTAAATTTTGACGCTTTGTGATCAGCGATCGCTCTTTGTCAAATTCAGTTTATACGCGCTCGGCTCCTCCCAAAAAATCCCCAACTTAGAATAAACGGTGGGAGCGATCGCATTTATCATTGCAGAAGATTGGCAACTCAGTTATCCTTGCGGTTGATTGTGCATTCCGCACTTGAAGATCGCACCCTACAATACCAATGCGATCACGCTAATTAGTTAACCGATAATCCTAGAAGTATTTAAATATGATAGAAAATATGGTTGCTGGCGCATTTTATCCTTTAACCGGCTTGTTTGAGACTATTCTCAAAGAAGTTTATGCTGAAAAACAAAGAAAGCATGAACAACGGATGAAAGAACTTCAAATTATTGCTGATTCGAGCCTTCGTGATGCCTATGTGCAACAGCTTTTACTGGATAAATTTCTTGCTCCTGTTGACAATGCACAGCATGAAATTCAAAATACAGCTAAACACGCACAGTATTTAGCGGAAACCTTTAACTATTACCATCAAGATCATCGTGCGACAAAAGAAGAAGCAAAAGAAATATGTTACCAACTTCGGCTATTAGCAATTAAGATATCTCAAATAGATTCACTCTATGAATTAAAAGTTATTTATCAAGCAGCTACTCTGTTTGTTTATCAATTGTCAAGGTTTAAACACGAAGATCGAAAATACTCTTTAGAGCGAGCGCTCCGCAAAAACATATTAGATGTATTAAATACTTGCATTGCTGTTGAGACAAATTTTCAAAGACGAGTTAGTTTTATGGGTGTTGATTGAGGCTAAAATCGCCAGAACAAGTTAGGGCGGTTAAGCTTTTGATGAGTGGTTTGATTCCCTTCGAGATACCAAAACTAAAACCTAATCAATAAGAGACTCAACCGCGTTAGTCTTAGCAATTTGGGAGATTATCGCTAATTATCGGCAACAGATACAGCAAAACTCCCCTTAATAAGGGGAGCAAACTTGCGATACCAAACAATTCAACTGGTAGTAGAAATATTCTGGGTGCTGACTACGACATTTCTACTGGCTCTTTTTCTGCCTGCTGTGCAATGTTAGCAGTACGCTCGTCAATGGCAGCTCTAATTGATTCCGGTAGAGGTAGTTTGTTGGCGCTGTGAGGACTTTGGAAAGTTTGTTGAGCGTCGGGTTGCTGACAAGCAATCATTGTTTTGACGTGTTCTAATTCGTCATCTCGGATAGCAAAAAACACATCATAGAGATTTTCGATGTGGGGACGACGTTGTTGCGGATCGCGCATAGTTTGAAATTCATCAAATAGATACAGGTCGCCGTTATGGTAGTAATCGATGGCTACGTCTGGGGCTGGCAAAGTTTTAAGTTCCTCGCCATGCTCTTTCAGAAAAGTGTCATAAGTGTGGTATGCGTGTTCTTCCACCTGTTGCATGAAGTTATAAGCAGACCGGGGAGACACCATATATACCAAGACAATAATCCAGTAGTAAACGAAGGCTCCCGTATGAGCAACAAAGCGATCAATCCAGTATTTATTACCACCAAGTGACTCGGCAATTAGTAGGTGATGTAATTCGTTCCAAGATTCGGCAAAGTGAACTTTTAGCCAGTCAGCCTTACGCCACCAACCCATAGTTTCATATAGGTGCAGAACTGAGGTGTAGGCGAAGTAGGGAACGCGAGCAACTGTTTCTAAGACAAAAAATCGCGGATATACACGAGTGCGATAAAAAGTGTTCAACAGTGCTTCTAGGAAATTCACGAGGAGTCTGATCATTTTAGTATCCTCTTACTCTTTTCTTTATGGAAATCCTGGGATTTACTATCGCCCTCCCTCTTCAGAAGTAACTAATCCTGAAATGGTACATCTTATACAGTAGAGGGCGATAGTAATTAGACTTGCGATCGCACGGCACACCATCCCTAAGATTGTAGAGCCTAAATTAATAGTATCTCTCTATTTCGGCTGATGCAGCTTGAGGGAAAAAATGGTGAAAAAAGTACCAGTGCAACAGTCCTCAACAAAAATTAGACAGCAACTAAACGAGACTGAGCCTCTTCACGGGCGGCGACAACTAGAACTAGACAAAGGGCTGCGATCGCTTGTTGCCATTCTTGACGCACTTGGGCATCTTCTACACCGTCAAACAACCCCACTAAGCGAGGAATTGAGGCTTCCAAAGCTGGACGCGGAACTGGACGATGCAGTTCCACTAAGCGCGTCAGACTTTCCTCCTGTTTCAGAAAATTAACAACCCATTTGGTAGTATGGTCAGGGCTATCTGGAACACGCTTCAGTCCTAATTCGTTTTTCAGCCAATTATAAAAGGGTGGCAATTCATTGGCTAAAACGGCGGCAGCGGTGGGTAAAGTTTTTTGCAGCAACCCAATATTTAAACTGTCGAGTTTCTCCTTAAAATCAGGTGTTTTGAGTAACTCCTGCAACCGTAATGAAAGCATTTTTTCTAGGTCGGTTTGGGAGAGATTGAGGTGTTCAGTAAAAGTGTTAAGCATGATCGTCTATTGGTTTGCTACTACAGATATTATGGCGTTTGAGAAGAGTTAGCAACTATGAGCTACCTCAGTTTTCATGTGAATGATGTTCAGAAAGTGTTAGCAAAAACGCTAGATTTTCCTGAGCCTGTAAAGCATGGGGCGCATTAGCAGGCATGAAGACGAATACACCTGCTTCGAGGGAAATTTCTCTTCCCTCTAAAGTCAGAATTCCTCGTCCTTCGATAACCGTGACAGTGGCATTGCGAGTTGATGTGTGTTCGGCAATTTCAGTGCCGGTTGCTAAACAAAAAAGCGTATGTTGACAGTTGTTGTCTTTTATCAGTACCTTGCTCAAAACTCCAGATTTTGGATACTCAATCTGCTCCCGAAGATTACTAACGAAAGATGTGCTATTTGTTGTTATGGAAGCCATAATTAATTTTCCACCTGAATAGTTGATTTGGTTAATGAACAAAGAATGGGGACTAGGGACTAGGGGCTGGGGACTAGGGACTAGGTAAGATTCTTCCCAATCCCCAATCCCCAGCTACGCGATCGCGCACACAGCGATATATCCCAACTCTTGCTGGTATTGGCTGAAAACGCGACGCATTTCCAGAACTCGGCTGCGAATAGCAGGTTTAGTTAACACATTCCACAAAATACGTGCCGTATTCAGCAACCCTTCATCCCGCAAGATTTGCCGCAGATTTAACAATGCCATTGCTCCAGTTTGATGCTGCTTTACCTCTAACCCAGCGGTGGAAAAAGCAGCTATCCAATTGGTTTCTGATAGAGGTGTGCTATTGATGCGAATTACCTGCGCCAAATCGCGGTGAATTTGTTCTTCGCGATCGCGTGCTAAAAGTTCATGAGAGAGAAATTTTCCTCCCGGCTTCAGGCGGTCGTGGATAGAACGCAGAATTTTAGCTTTCCCTGGTGGAGATTGCATCGTCAGAATTGCTTCTGCTAAGACGTAATCAAACTTCTCAGATATTGCATCTAGGCGGAAAATATCGCCCTCAATGACCTCCACCTGACCCACCAAGCCCGCCGCCGCAATGTTGGCACGCGCACACGCCACGCTGTCGGGGTTTTTCTCCACACCGACCACTCGCACGCCGTAGCGTTGGGCTAATGCGATCGCGCTGTAGCCAAAACTAGAAGCTAATTCTAGAACTGTCTCGCCGGCTTTGAAGCCAGCCCATTGAAACAGTTTCTCTGTGGCAATTCCTCCCCCCGGACGCAACATTTTCTTCCCAGCTGCTGCTAAAACTTGATGCCCCGAAGCCGTTTTAAAATTGAGGGTAGTAGTATTGGTCATATCTTTGACCCTCCAGATTGCTGATATCTCCACTCTGACAGAGGTTCAAGAGTGCGAATATGAGCCAGCTCATATTTATACCACTAGAATCAATTTGCTGGTACCAGCTACTCTTACGAACCCCCCTCAATCCCCCCGTTTCAGGAGGTGGTTTCATTTATTAAAAGAAAATTCTGTAACGTTGATTTTGGTTGGCGGTAGGGGCTTTTTGATTGCCATGCCCCTACAAAATGTCACAATTTTCGATATTTGCTTCGATTGTATGAAACCACCTTGAACCAACCGGGTTGGGGAGCAGTTCTTTGAGAATTACTGAATGGGTACTCTAGCACTACCCGAAATTGGCTATCATCGCAGGAGAAAGAGTTTCAGGCACGATGATGAGCGAATTTGCGTTTACAGTTCCAGAAACAGTCACATTTGAGGAAGCGATCGCCCTCACCCAATCAATTCTCGACAAGATGCAAGCGGGTGAATTATCGCCAGACGCGATCGCCGCCGCAATCTCAGAATTAGTGAAAACTGAAAATGGTGCCAGAGGCTTTTTTGTCAACTATCTAACATCGGAAAGCACAATTGCAGACAATCCCAGTCAGGAAGTCGTGCAGGCATTGCAATCAAATCCAGACACAGTTTCCGAATTATTAGTGAAAAATCTGGCAATGTCTGCGGGGATGGCAATTACCCATCGTCGCAATGATAATCACCAGATGGCTGAGGGTTCCGATAGAGTGCGATCGCGTACTGCCCGTATTATAGAACTGGTTAAACTTCCCCAAGTGTACCAACTAGCTCAAAGCTTGCTGGAAAGTGCCATTACTGGCGAAGGCGAATACAAACCTTTTTTAGCAAAATGGGGTTATGATGCCGAACAACGGCAAGTTATCTCTGAACAATTGCAACAAATTTTGAACTAGCTAACAGCTAAGAAATCTTAAATAATTAGCAATTAGCCATTAGCAATTAGCAAAAACTATGGTTACATCCTCTCCTCAATTCTCTGATATTCAAGATCATTGGGCGCGTTTATTCATAGAAGCCCTCGCCAGACGTGGCATCATTAGCGGGTTTCCCAATGGCACTTTTCGCCCTAATCAATCAATGACCCGCGCTGAATTTGCTACTATCATTAGCAAGGCCTTTGTGAGACCTGTAAAGCGAAAATATGTCCGCTTTGTCGATGTTCCCTCTGGCTACTGGGCAGGGGCAGCAATTGTAAATGCTTACGAAAGAGGATTTATCAGCGGTTTTCCCGATAATACCTTTCGTCCGACAAACAGAATCTCCAAGGTAGAAGTTTTAGTTTCCCTAGTCAGTGGCTTAGAAGTTGCCGCCAATATAAAACCTCACCTGCAAACATCACTGTCACAAATATATTTAGATGCTGCTCAAATTCCGAACTATGCAACAGATGATATAGCCGTAGCTACCAGTGCCGGAATGGTAGTTAACTACCCGAATATAAAATTACTAAATCCCAATGGTGCAGCAACTCGCGCCGATGTTGCAGCTTTTATCTATCAAGCTTTAGTGTATCAAGATGAAGCTCCGGCAATTGCATCTAGCTACATTGTAGTTCCTCCAAAACCGGGAACTTTACCGCAAACAGTTAAAGTTAGTCATCAGCGAGAATTTCGGGGTGCGTGGGTAGCAACAGTCTGGAACAGTGACTGGCCCTCCAAACCGGGATTACCCGTTGAACAACAGCAAGCCGAATTAAGAGCAATTCTAGACCGGATGCAAGCAATGAAGCTGAATGCTTTAATCTTGCAAGTACGACCGGAAGGGGATGCCTTTTATGCTTCGCAATTAGAGCCTTGGAGCTATTGGCTCTCAGGAGCGCAGGGAAAGGCACCAAACCCATTTTACGATCCTCTGGAGTATGCGATCGCCCAAAGCCACCAGCGCAACATTGAACTTCATGCTTGGTTCAACCCCTACCGCGCCAAAGTTAGCACCAAGCTACCGCCAAACGTCCGCCCTCACCTCTCTGTCACCAATCCCGAAGCCGTTTACCCCTGGGGAAATCAGCTGTGGATGGACCCCGGACTAAAAGTAGTTCAAGACAGAGCATACAACGTAATTCTCGACGTAGTGCGTCGCTACGACATAGATGGCGTCCATTTAGATGACTACTTCTATCCCTATCCCATCGAAGGCAAATCCTTCCCCGACGACAAAACCTACGCCGCATATCAGGCGAGTGGCGGAAAACTATCCTTGGGGGACTGGCGGCGAGAAAATGTCAATCAAATGGTTCAACGCCTCTCCACAGGCATTAAAGCAGCAAAATCCCACGTCAAATTTGGCATTAGTCCCTTTGGCATTTACCGCCCCGGACAACCGCCGCAGATTAAAGGACTAGATGCCTACAGCGTACTTTATGCCGACTCAAAAAAATGGCTAGAACAAGGTTGGATAGATTATCTAGCCCCACAACTGTACTGGCGCATCGACCAAACCGCCCAGAGTTACCCCGTCTTACTCAAGTGGTGGACTGATAATAATCCCAAAGAGCGACACATTTACGCAGGTAACAATTTAGGACAGCTGGACGGAAAAGCTTGGAACCTTGAGGAGATTAAAAAGCAAGTTCAAATTACGCGCAACTTGAGTGATAACTTGTCACTGGGAAATATCTTCTTCAGCATGGAAGCTTTCACCCAAAATCGTCAGGGCATTTACGACAACTTCAAAACTTCAACTTATACCCAACCAGCACTCGTTCCTAATATGTCATGGCGGGACACAATACCACCAGCCCCCCCAGCCGGAGTAGCGGTGAAAGATGGCAAACTAACGTGGAATGCTGCCAATCCCGATATTCGTTCTTGGACGCTTTATAAACAGAATGGTTCTACCTGGACGCTACAAAGAATCCTTCCAGCAGGAACCACATTTGCCACTCTGGAACCAGGAAAATATGCCTTAAGCGCAGTGGACAAAATGGCAAATGAAAGTGGAGGAGTTCTCGTTTCCGTCACTTAAAAACTTGTAGTTTCTAGCTTTGTTTGAGGCACCTTACCCGACAAATACTTATGTTATTTTCATTCCTGGGCTGCGGTCTGGGAATGAAGATAAAGAGGTGCCTCCATTTATTGAGAATACTGCATATTCTTGAGTATTCAAACTTCAGACAGAATAGAAATCTAGGCAACTATGTTAATTTCTATAAAATCTGCTTCTCACCCAATACTTCTCGGTTAGGAAAAATTGTAGGTTGGGGAGCCGCCCCCTCCGCTGTGTTCCCCGCGCCCTTGGTGCGTGGCGTTTGAGGTGAGCGTTACCCAACGCTAATAATATTAGGTTTGTTGGGTTGAGCGATAACGAAACCCAACTTACTTGCTCTCAAATTGTCGCTTATCCGAGAAGTATTGCTTCTCGACCTATTTACCTAAAAATCATCTCAACAAATTAAAGGATAATTCAATGGATCAACAATTTATCGAAAAACAAGTTAATTTAGGGGAATGTTGCATTACCTACTTTGAAAAAGGGGTAGCATCAGGATTATCTCCTATACTATTTATCCACGGTTGGGGTGTATTAGTTGAACCTTATCAAGGCAGCTTAAATATTTTGTCAGAGCGTTATCACGTTATCGCACCTATATTACCAGGTTTAGGACAATCAACTGCGCCTGAAATTATCCAAGATTACACAGATTATGCGCGGGTGTTAATTGATTTTCTAATGGCGCTGAATCTGAAAAAGGTTCATGTAATCGGGCATTCCGAAGGCGGAGCAATAGGCATGGCATTGGCAGCCTTAATGCCATCTATGGTTCGCAGTCTCACAATAGCAGATAGTACGGGAATTCCTCTAGGTTCCGTGCCGGAAGTCGTTGCCAAAAGGGCGATTGAGATGCCTGCACAAATGTGGCAAATGAAGGTTGAACCTGTGGCTGAAGTTTTTAAAAACTTGCTTTATAACAGTTTTACTAATACTCAAAATCTTATAAATATGGGATTTATTGGTATAGATAAAGACATCAGACCGCTGTTGCCAAGGATTGAATCTCCCTGTCTAATTTTGTGGGGAAAGAACGATTTGCTTACCCCCGTTTCATTTGCTCAAGAATTTTATGAAAATATTAAAGATTCGCAATTAATTGTCGTGGATGAAGTATACCACGAATGGGTACTTTTCTTCCCCGAAAAATTTGCATCTATGATTCTGAATTTTATTGATAAAATTGAAAATGTTAACTAATAGCAAGTAGGTTGGGGAGCAAGTAGGTTGGGTTGAGGTGAGCGTTACCCAACGCTAATATTACGTTTGTTGGGTTTTGCTGGCACACGAGTCCAACCTACAATTTTTACTAACCGAGAAGTATTGACATACAAACCCCATGAGTGAAGCTGTTCTAGTTAGTATAAGAAGTGCCTTTCTCAATGCGCCCGGTTTATGGGAAAGTACCCTAAAGCCACGCCAAGGTAATTGGTGCAAAATTATTGATGGTATTGATAAGACGCGAACTGATGGCTATTCCATTGAAGGGTCGTTTGTAAGTCAAATCGACTTGGTAACTTATCAACAACCAGGACTTTATCTGTTCTGCGAAAAGAAGGGACGCAAGCAGGGAAATCAGGTGCAATTATATGCCCTTTTTGCACTTGAGCCAAATGCCGAAGTTAAAGTTTTCAGGGAACTGAAAACTGCTACTAAAGATTGGGCGGTGCAGTTGTGGCCTGATATTGAAGCTTATATGCAAATACAGGAAACGAGTGCAGAAATTCGTCGCCAGGAATTATTAAGAATAATTCAATCTTTGGAATTTGAACTGAGTCAGCGACGTGCTGAACTGGGGGTTTTAGAAATGCAAATTGATGAAGAGTATTAAGTGTTATATAGCAAGTAATACTCCCATCAAACGCCACGCACCCCGTGCGCGGGTTCCCCGCGCACGGGGTGGCTCCCCAGCCTACGTTTATTTAAAATCGATTATGGGGCTGTACCAATGCCATCAATCAGCCATTGACCAATTGAACTGTTCGGAGCAACTAAGGTGTAAAATTGGGGCAACTGCTGATCGTTGGCAGAGAAAACTGGCTGGATGTAAGAGGCGCTGTACTCCACAGCAAATTTGTGGCCGTTGTTAGTCGAGAACTCCGGCATTAGCTGCACAGACTTGATAGTGACACCTTTGATGATGTAGTCTCGATACATCTTCACGAACTGCTGGTAGGATATTTGCGCCCGATAGCGGGGAGAAAGCAGATTGTAAGCTTCTTGATAGTTTCGGAGTGCGATCGCTTGAAAATATTTTTGCAGTACGCTTTCGGCAGGCGCTAGAGTTAAACCAGCAGCAATTTCCCTGGAAGATTGGGTTTCAAATGTTTGCGCCTGCACTGGTGCAATAATACTGGTGGTCAGAAGCAAGGTTGAGATCGCTAGAATTGCGCGTTTCATAGTTCGCGGCTTTTAGAGGCTAGAAACAAGTAAATCCTCTGTTGTCTCTAGCTTCGCTTCTCTGACCTTTTGATGACTTCGCACGATAGGATCGCCCGATTGGGTGATTTTTTTAATTTGATAATGGGTAATTATTCCCCATTCCCCATTCCCCGTCTTCAGTTGGAGTTCAGTCGCTTGGAAATTTGGCTAACCAACGCACTGAGAATTGCTCCTCCCATGAGAACGCCAAGCGCTGGGGTAAACAATGGTTGCCAAAGCTTGTACCACAAATCGAGTCCAAGGGGAACCCCTACCGAGTGACCGAAGACTGCGATCGCTAACCACCCAAAGCTTAGGAATACTAAGAATACATCAGCTACTAAAATCAGGTTTAGCCAATTGAGGAGTTTATCTTTGATCATCATATTTTGTCAAAAAATTTTCCTTAAACAACGCTTTCAGGTTTTCCATCCGCAGCTTAAACACTGTCTCCATGAGCTTACCAGACTTGTTCTACTGATAGAGCCACGGTTTCGCTCAACCTTTACAAATTAAAGCATATTTTGGCAAATTAAAGTTTTATATTATGACTCTTCAGTACCTAGCATGATAAAAAGTAGTTTAGTAAGTAAATGAAGGGAAATAAAAGCCTAAAATAGTAGCGCTAAAACCTTTATAGGGTTGACATCCAAAACTTATTTATAACTCAGTAATAGTTGAGCAAAATATAATCTTGAAGCGGCAGATGAGCATGACTATACAGTGGCGAATTAAATGACATCGGGACAAATTCGTGTCATCACGCAAGCTTGATCGCTGCACGCTTACAGCAATTTAGGTTGATGCTCCGCTTGTAAGTTCCCTGTACTCACTTAGAGCTGAACGCTAGACAAGCCAAGCTTCACAGCCTCAGTCACACTAAGTTGGCATTTTGACAAATAAAGAGGCACTGTACATTCTTCAGGGTAAAGAAGGCAATAGCTAATTTGTTTGCTTTTCCCCTTGACTCTCACGCAACGTGAGGCTCTTACCATGAATTTATCAATTGGAATTGTCTCGGAGCGGCAAGGAGGAAAGAAATGCAACCCGTTGCAATGAAAGTCGGTGATCTGGCAAAACAGACAGGAGTTTCCGTTCGGACATTGCACTATTACGACGAGATTGGATTGCTCTCGCCTTCTCGGAGGACGGAAACAGGCTACCGACTGTATATCGAAGATGACATTATCCGGTTACAGCAAATCGTGTCGTTACGGCAAATTGGCTTCTCCTTGGAACAAATCCGAGAGTGTCTGGAGCAAAGTCAGTTTTCGCCTCATCATGTAGTGCAACTGCACCTCTCCAAGTTGAAGGAGCAGATGGAGTTACAGCAACAGCTTTATGCGCGACTCGAAGCGATCGCTGCTCATCTGCAATCCGCAGAGACAATCTCTATCGAAGAATTTATTCAATTAATCGAGGTCACGATGATGGTAGAAAACTACTACACCCCAGAACAGCTAGACTATCTCCAAGAACGACGGCAAATACTTGGTGAAGAACGGATTCGGCAGGTTGAAGCTCAATGGCAAGAATTGATCGATCAAGCTCGAACTGCAATGCAAAACGACATTGATCCAACCAGCGAAGCAGTGCAGAAATTGGCTCGACGCTCACAAGAACTGATTCAAGAATTCACCGGAGGCGATGCCGGAATTGAGCGATCGCTTAATCAAATGTATCAGCAAGAAGGCGTCGAAGTTGCCAGTCGAGGCGCGATGGATTCAGTCTTAATGGAATATATGAACAAAGCAAGAGCAGCCCTAAAGCAACCGGAATAGGGAATATCAGATGACCACTGGCAAGGCTGCGAAATGAATGAAAAGCCTGCCAGTGGTAATCAATTTAAAAAAGCCCAATCAGTAAGGCGATGGGTGCTGCAAGCAACATCCACATCGTAGGTTGCAAACCATACTGTTGAGCAACCAAACCCAGCGCCAACGGAGCTAAACCACCCACGAAACCCGCCAAATTATCGAGCGTCATGACGGTACCACTCTGCCCTGGCATTGCTGTGTACAATTGCCCCTGGAGAATAGAGTACCAACCCGAATTAAGAAGACCCAGAAAGCCAAGAATGACCAACTTGATATTGATATTGGGTACCACCAAAAAAGCTGGATAAAGACACAAAATAAGAATGGCGCTAATCCTCAAATAATCTAATCCTCGCACCCGCTCTAGTAAGGGAATGAGAAGAAAATCTCCCAGCAAGCCAAAACCTAACCAGATTGTGAGAGCAAAACTTGCTTGCGTATTGTTTACACCCACAACATCAACAAAATACAGTGCCAAAAAGCCACGCAGAACATCCAACATCAAATCGCAAAATTGCAACAAAGTTAACCAACGCAACACCTTGCGCCGTTTTAATGCGTTGATGGCATTAGAGACACCATCTTTGAAACTAAGTACAGGTTCGTCAACTTGAGAAGATGTTGTTGGAGTTGTAAACGGATACTTCCACAACATTCCTACAAGTAATACCGTCAGTACCGCCAAAATTAAAAATACACTCCGCCAACTTTGATGGAATGCGATCGCACCCGCTAAAGCCAAAGGCCCAAGGACATTGCCAATAGAACCCGCCAATGCCCACCGTGCCATGTTTTGTTCGTGGCGCGTGGGTTCCATGTCCATCAGCGTCGCCTGGGAAAGACTGACAAAGGCACCAGATGCTGGATAAAACAGCACAAAGGCTGCTAATAACCAGGAAAAGTTATCGCTAACGGAGATGAGGAGTAATGCGATCGCAAAACCAACGCCTCCCCCCAAAATCAATTGCCGTCGCTGACCGATATCTGCCCAAATTCCCAAAATTGGCTCTATTAGGCTGCTGATTGTATTGGGTATCGTCAGCAATAGCCCAACTTGCACATAGGAAAGATGCAAGTCATTGCGAATTAATGGATACGTAGCACCCCGGACTCCATCCACCAATTCGTCTAATACTTCAATCACCAGGAAGATCAGAGTTAATAGAATGACAGTCCTGGTCGTTTTGTTTTTACCATTCAATGACATCGTGAAATTCTCCCGTCCTCAAAATTTGAACACCAGCGCAACATCTTCACGGCGTTGGCAAACGGAGGGGGAATCCACGAACAGACTTTCCGCCTTAGTTCTAAGGCGAATCGCTGGTTGGATTGGGTTCTAGAAGCTTACCAGGGAGGAAAAATCATACAGGTGAAGGGTAAAGAAAGGACTTGCAAATACGTCTGTAGCCTATTGTAGGCATACTAGAAGAGATTGCTTCTTGACGGGTTGAAACTCTATAGATTCAAAAGTTGGCAGCAAAATATGTCTGTTATGAAGACGGTTGGGATGTTATACAAACAATACCTACATAACATCCCAATTTTAAAAGTTAGACAGGAGCTGTCGAATCATGAGTTAGGTGTACTACAAGACAAATATATGGTAGGTCTTCATATCGATCCCTAAATTGAGAGCATGACGACGTTCCTTACAGACTCGGCTGACATCGCCAGGATTCATTTCTCTTCAAAGCTGAATTTCAAGCAGCGTAGTGAATTGGGACAGTTTATGACTCCTGCTCCGGTTGCTCGTTTTATGGCGAGACAATTTAGCAGTCTATCCGGTCACGTCAACCTTCTAGATCCCGGAGCCGGAGTTGGGGCATTAACGGCTGCCTTTGTAGAGCGACTATTGGCAAATCCTAACAAGGTTGAGAGCTGCTTCATAACAGCATATGAAGTTGAATCAACTTTTATATCATCTTTAAGAGAATGCCTCATAAAGTGTTGTGTAGCTTTAGAAAGCAGAGGTATTCAAGCAAATTACTGTTTACATGAGGAAAGCTTTATAAAGTCATTTACTGAAATAAATTTGCCGCTTTTTACTACGTCCTCCATTCGTTTTACTCACGCGATTCTGAATCCACCTTATAAGAAAATTAACAACCAATCAATCGAAAAAAAAATTATTTCAAAACTTGGGATTGAAACTGTAAATTTATATAGTGCGTTTGTTTGGCTTACTGTATTACAGCTTGCTAAGGACGGAGAGATAGTTGCAATTACGCCTAGAAGTTTCTGTAATGGTGCTTATTATCGTACTTTTCGTAAAGCTTTTCTTGAAAAAATCGAGCTTAAAAAAGTTCATGTTTTTGAGAGCCGCTCGACCGCCTTTTGCGAAGATAGCGTATTGCAAGAAAATATCATCTTTCATGCTTTAAAGTCCGGAGAAAAGCCTAATCATGTAGAAATAAGTAGTAGTTCTGGCACCAATATAAATGATTTTTTAGAATCAAGAATTATTCCTTACAACCAAGTTGTTGAAACAAATGACCCGGAAAGTTTTATTCATATTGTCACAAACCCTCTTGAAGATGCTTTAAAAGTGCAAATGGATAAATTTTCATCTACTTTAGATGAAATTGGGTTAAAAGTTTCAACAGGTCCAGTTGTTGATTTTCGTCTCAAATCAGCTTTGAGAAATTATTTGGATGAGCAAAGTGTTCCACTACTTTACCCAGAAGCTATGAAAGCAGGGAAAGTTTTATTTCCACCCAACAATCCTCGCAAGTCGATCGCAATTGAACAAAACCAAGAAACCGGAAAATGGTTAGTTCAATCGGGTTGGTACGTTTTAACAAAGCGTTTTTCTGCTAAGGAGGAAAAACGTCGTATTGTTGCTGCTGTGTGTCCTCCCGTAAATGCGCCAGCACTAGGCATAGAGAATCATCTTAATTACTACCATGCTAGAGGTAAGGGAATGAATCCCGACCTTGCACGAGGATTAGCTGCATTTCTCAATTCAACTTTATTTGACAGTTACTTCCGGCAGTTCAGTGGACACACACAAGTCAACGCAACGGATTTGCGTAAAATTAAATACCCTTGCAAAGATGATCTAATGCGACTAGGAAGGCAAATTAATGATTCTCACTTTGATCAAAAGCAGCTTGATACGGTTGTACACAAAACTCTGTCAATTATGAGCGAAGCAATAAATGCAGTTCAGGCTGGCAAACGAATTGAGGAAGCACTTGCAATTCTCAAAGATATTTCTGCTCCCAGAGAGCAACAGAACGAACGATCAGCACTTTGCTTACTTGCATTGGCAGACATTCGGCCTGAAACATCTTGGAATCAAGCGACAACACCAAGACGCGGAATTACAGAAATGATGGATTGGTTTCGTGATTACTACGGAAAACAATACGCACCCAATACACGCGAAACAGTTCGACGGCAGACAATGCACCAGTTTGTGCAGATGGGGATAGTTGTTGAGAATCCAGATCGACCTGATCGACCAATTAACAGCCCCAAATGGTGTTATCAACTTCATCAACAAGCATTGTCACTTCTTAAAGCCTATGGCTCTGAGCAATGGGAAGAAGCCCGTCGAAATTATGCTGTTTCAGTCACAAATCTATTGCAGTATAGAAATCGAAATATTCCGACAATTCCCGTAAGTTTGCCTGATGGTCAAGCCATTCAGCTATCATCAGGTGGACAAAATATATTGATAAAAGATATTTTGGAAAGCTTCTGCCCCAGATTTACACCTGGAGGTTTAGTTCTGTATGTTGGCGATGCCGGAAATAAGTTCATCATCAATGAAACTCAGAAATTCCGAGAAATAGGGATTGAATTAGATCCTCACGGTAAAATGCCAGACATTGTAATTTACTATGAGCGGCAAGATTGGCTTGTATTGATAGAAGCTGTGATTAGTCATGGTCCAGTCAACTTGAAACGTCACAATGAATTAAAGCGGCTCTTTCAGTCAAGTCGTAAGGGATTAGTTTTTGTTACAGCTTTCCCAAGCCGTAAGGAAATGACTCGGTATCTTGCTGAGATTTCTTGGGAAACAGAAGTTTGGGTAGCAGATCAACCCGATCACATGATTCATTTCAACGGGGAGAGATTTCTGGGACCCTATGAAGATCCAGAGAATTATTCTTAAATATCTCGGACAGTACACCTAACACGACGCAGCAAGCGATCGCTTAAATCAGCACTTGACATTCTTGGATAGTTTATTTAGCCTTGTAGTTAATTAACTTGGTGGTTAAATAAAAGTGTCTTCCGATCAACTGAGCGTCACCTTTGCCGCCCTTGCTGATCCCACCCGGCGTGCAATCCTAGCTCACCTCGCCAAGGGTGAGGCATCGGTGACTGAGTTAGCAGAACCCTTTGAGATGAGCCTTCCTGCCATTTCCAAGCATCTCAAGGTGCTGGAACGTGCTGGACTGATCACGCGGGGTCGGGAGGCTCAATGGCGACCCTGCCAGATCAAAGCGGAACCACTTAAGGACGCAATGGATTGGATCGAGCAATATCGCCAATTCTGGGAAGAGAGACTTGATCGGCTGGATGATTACCTGCACGAGTTACAAACCCAGGAGAAACAAGATGACCAACAAAAATGATTCCACCGATGCTCAGAGCGAGGGTCTACGACCGACCTCCGGTCAACGCGAGATCGTCATCACCCGCGTCTTCAACGCACCCCGTGAACTGGTGTTCAAGGCGTGGACTGACCCGAAACACGTAGCGCAGTGGTGGGGGCCGAAAGGCTTCACGACCAAGGTGATTGAGCTGGATCTGCGTCCAGGCGGTAAATCGCGCTACGTTATGATTGGCCCAGACGGCACAGAGTACCCGGTTAAAGGTGTCTTCCGCGAAATTGTGCCTCTTGAACGGATTGTTACCAGTGATGAATTTGATGAAGGCTTTGAGAAGGTCGTGAACGCCGATCTGCCAAAGGGGATCGTGATGACAGCGCTTTTCGAGGATTTGGACGGCAAGACCAAGCTCACACTCCGCATTGTGCATGAGTCTGCCGAAGACCGCCGGAAGCATGAGGAGATGGGGGTTATTGGAGGGTGGAACTCCAGCTTTGACTGTCTTGATGAGTTTTTGGTGACGGCTTGAGTCTCCCTTGCCACGCATGAGACGGTCAACTGGTGGTCTTTTGTGAAACGACTCAAGCGGAACATTAGCATCGCCTTGCCGATACTTCCATATATGCAATGAACTCTCAAAAGGAGAAAACATGGCTACTAAAATTTTCGTAAATCTGCCTGTAAAAGACCTCAATCAGTCTGTCGAGTTTTTTACAAAACTTGGCTTCAGTTTTAATGCCCAATTTACTGATGAAACGGCGACTTGCATGATTGTCAGCGATGACATATTCGTGATGCTCTTGA
The DNA here is from genome assembly GCF_014695815.1 of Trichocoleus sp. FACHB-6. NCBI lineage: Bacteria > Bacillati > Cyanobacteriota > Cyanophyceae > Leptolyngbyales > Trichocoleusaceae > Trichocoleus > Trichocoleus sp. FACHB-6. The sequence goes on along the minus strand of NZ_JACJOY010000127.1, from coordinate 63,548 downwards.
CTCATGACAAGTTTAAAACGTTTACTCCGAAAGAAATTTGTGATGCAACCAAAAGCACAGAAGTGCTGGTTTGCTTATCTTCTGACAGCCGAGAACAAGTCGATGAAATGGTTCGCAAGGCAGTCGCCGCTGGTGGATCAACCTACAATGAACCACAAGACCACGGTTTTATGTACGGACATGGGTTTCAAGATTTAGATAGCCACATTTGGGAACTTGTCTACATGGAACCTAGTGCAATAAATCAAGGTTGAAAATGGAATCAGAGGAATGCTATTCAAGGGTCGATCGTTGTGGTAGTCAAAGGAATTTCGGGTTGAACGCTCGCTAACGCAGATTGCAACGCCTGGAAGCGGGTTTCAATTTGGTAAATTTGTGGCGATCGCATGGAATCAGTTTGTCCATTTAAGCTGTTGGCTGCTGCGGAAAATCGTTGTAATTTAAGTTTCTCGATGCGCCGCTGAACTTGCCCGGGTGTGACGACAATCCATACATGACGTTGCCGTTTTACTGCATCCTCGACCATTGTTTCGATCGCTAAGGCAGCCGTAACCCCAATCGATGGCACTTCGCTCAGATCCAACACCAAGGCTTGATAGTCTTTAACGATTGCCATCCGTTGAGAGATAATCTTGGCGGCTCCAAAGCTCAAGGGGCCGCCCAATTGGAATAGCAAAATGTCTCCCCCAGCCTGGGTTAAGATATCTTTCTCGGCAGGAGTCAGGTTCTGAGATTGAGTCGGGTCGGTAATGGCTTGGACGCGATCGCGTCCAACATCCGCGCAAACTTATCAATAAATTAAGAGGGCAGGACTCCTCGGCAAGCTTAGTAAGTTTCAAAATGATCTGAAACGCAGGAGTCCTTGCCTTAGCCCCAATTGAGATTTCTGTGGCTTAACCTATCTCAATCTCACCTGCTGTTAAATTCAAATTCAATTTGGGAACTATAAGGGTAGCAGCCTTTCTAGAGATTGGCTGCTCTTATGGTATGTGCGCGGAGACCGGAAATGCAGCCGATGGCAATAAAGCAGAAATTCCCAGTTAAACTCGACCGCACTTTCTTGATAGCAGCACTGGTAATTCCGGCTGTTCACCTCTATTTAGGATACGTAGGATTATCCACGACATTTGTCAATGGTGCCTCCGTATTTTGGCCTTCACTCGGTGTCTTTTTGGCAGCGATGCTAATACTGGGCTATCGCGTCTGGCCAATTTTATTTGTGAGTGATTTCATAGTTAGTCATATTCTTTTTTTCCCAAACAATCTTTTAATCAGTCTGATTATTCCTGCTGTCAACCTGCTCACTCCATTCAGCGGGACTTTTTTAATTAATCGCTTCATCAAACGCCACAATTTTTTAGAGCGATCGCAAGACGTTTTTAAATTTATCATCCTGACCATCCCCACCCCTCTGCTCAGTTCTCTCCTAGCCGCCGTCACGCTTTGCACAAGTGGGATTGCTCCCTGGACAGCCTTTGCAGAAGTGTTTCGTACCTGGTTGGCATCAGATAGCACGGGCATTTTGGTCGTTACACCCCTATTGCTGGCATGGTGGCAAAAATCTGAACATCCCAGAAACTTTAACAAGCAAGAAATTATAGAGTTTGTATTTGTATTAGTCTGGGTAATCGCGCTCGACCATATAGCTTTTTCGGGAGGATATCCAATCGAATACATGGTAATTCCCCCGCTGATTTGGTCGGCGTTTCGGTTTGAAGCGCGGATATCAACGCTACTCGTGCTAATTGTGTCAGCGATCGCAGTTTTTGGAACCGTTCGCGGTTTCGGCTCGTTTGCCAAACAAGCCTCGCCCAACGAATCGCTCATCTTGCTGCAATCGTTTATTTGCGTCATTGCGATCATCACCTTTGTCATCTCTGCGGTGACGAGTGAAAACCGCAAGGCAGAAAGAAAACTCCGGCAAGCGAATGATGAATTGGAGCAACGAGTTGAAGAACGGACGACTGAACTCAATGAGGCGAAAAATTCTGCCGAAGTTGCCAACCAAGCTAAAAGTGAATTTCTTGCCAACATGAGTCACGAACTCCGCACCCCTCTCAACGGTGTCCTGGGGTATGCTCAAGTTCTTTCTGCTGCCCCCAACCTTACCGAACAGCAACAACACGGCATCGACATCATCTATAATTGCGGCTCTCATTTGCTAACGCTGATCGAAGACGTACTCGATCTCTCCAAAATCGAAGCCCGGAAGATGGAACTGCATCTGAGTGATTTACATCTACCTGCCTTCCTGCAAGGAGTCGAGGAAATTTGCCGCATTCGCGCCGACCAAAAAGGCATTCAGTTCATTTATCAGCCACCCGATAATCTGCCCACAGCGATCGCCACCGACGAGAAACGCTTGCGACAAGTGCTGCTGAACCTTTTGGGCAATGCTATCAAATTCACCGACTCCGGTAGCGTCACATTCCGAGTCGAGGTGATTGAAAGTTCGCTGCAACCATCCTTCGCTCGATTTCGCTTTGCTGTTGAAGACACTGGCATTGGGATGTTACCAGCACAACTAGAGCAAATTTTCCTCCCCTTCGAGCAGGTTGGCGATACCAAGCGACAAGCGGAGGGGACTGGATTGGGACTTGCGATCACCAAAAAAATTGTCGAGATGATGGGAGGGGATATCCACGTTAAGAGCTTACCGAACGTCGGGAGTACGTTTGAGTTTGAGATTGAGTGTGCTTTAGCAACGAACTGGATAGTAACCAACACAGTTACTAAAGCAGGACGAATTGCTGGTTATACAGGCGATCGCAAAAGCATTTTGATTGTGGACGATCGATGGGAAAATCGCTCGGTCATGGTTAACTTGCTCCAACCGTTGGGATTCACCGTCATTGAAGCCTGCAATGGGCGGGAAGGGTTGGACAAGGCGCATCAAGTTCAACCAGATTTGATTATTACTGACCTGATCATGCCTACCATGAACGGTTGGGATTTTCTGGCGCTTCTGCGCCAGTCAGAAACGTTGAAGGATGTGCCAGTCGTTGTGTCATCGGCAAGCGTGTATGATGCCGATCGGCGTAAAAGCCTTGCAGCAGGCGGCAACGATTTTCTAACTAAACCCGTGCAAGTCGAGGAATTATATCGCCTCTTGGCAAAACATCTGCAACTGGACTGGATCTATGCCGAGGCAAAACCTGTTGAACCAGCGATCGCAACGCGCTTGGCAAACGCAACCCCAACGGAACTCGCTGTGCCACCCCTATCTGAACTGTCGAGCCTATTGGAATGTGCCAAGCGAGGACAAATCAAAGGTATCCAACAAGAACTGGAACGACTTGCCCAGCTAGATGAAAGCTATCAGCCGTTTGTCAATAAATTAAGTTTGTTAGTCAAAGAATTTAATATTCGGAAAATTCGCCAATTTCTTCAGGAAAAGGTGGGGTAATTTTCCCCTATTGCCCATCTATAAATACACCAGATTTCGACCGCAGGAGCAATTAAACCATGTTATTTAATGCCAGTCATGAAGTTATTTTAGTAATTGACGATAACCCAACCAATCTAGAATTACTGCATAATGCTTTGGGTTCGTGTGGCTATGAAGTTTTGGTAGAGATGGATGGTTTTAGTGGAATTGAGCAAGCCAAGAGCTATCCGCCAGACTTGATTTTGTTGGATGTCCAGATGCCAGGAATTGATGGATTTGAAACCTGCCGTAAATTGCAGTTCGATCCGTCTACAAAAAACATTCCAGTCATCTTCATGACGGCGCTGACTGATACCACAGACAAGGTGAAAGGGTTACATTTAGGGGCAGTAGACTATATTACAAAACCGTTTCGCCAAGAAGAAGCGCTTGCCCGGATTCAAACCCACTTAAAAATTCGACGTTTGAGCTTGGAACTTGAACAACAAAAACAAGAACTTGAGCAAGTTGTTCAAAAACGCACGTCTGAATTAACATTCGCGCTCCAAGAATTAAAAAAAACGCAATTGCAATTAATTCAAAATGAAAAACTGTCTACGATTGGTCAGTTAGTTTCTGGCATCGCTCATGAAATTAATAATCCAGTTGGTTGTATTACTGGCAATCTAGAGCAAGCTACTCTTGCTGTTAAAGATGCAGTCGATTACATACGTCTTTATCAAACCAATTTTCCTAATCCTGGCATAGAAATTGAACAAAAAGCGGAAGAGATTGACATTGAATTTCTTCTAGAGGATTTACCTAAAATGTTCGTATCTATGCAGACAGGAATCGAGCGAATTCGCAACATTAGTACATCACTCAGAACATTCTCGCGTGCTGATGTAGATTGCAAGGTATCAGTTAACATCCATGAGGGACTTGAAAGTACCCTGATGATTTTGCAACATCGTTTGAAAGCTCAGGATTATCGTCCGGCAATTCAAGTAATCAAAAAATACGCTGAAATTCCTAAAGTCGAGTGTTATTTAGGACAACTCAATCAGGTATTTATGAATATTTTGGCAAATGCGATCGACGCCTTGGAAGAAGCGAACCTGGGGCGCAGCTATGAAGCGATTAAAGCAAGTCCCAACCAAATTATCGTTGAAACCGAAATGAAGAATGAACAGCAGGTTGCAATCCGAATTATAGATAATGGCATGGGGATGACGAAAGATGTTAAACAACGTATCTTTGACCATCTATTCACGACTAAACCCGTTGGAAAAGGAACAGGTTTAGGACTGACGATCGCTCATCAAATTATCGTTGAAAAGCACGGAGGAACCATCGAAGTAAATTCTGAATGGGGAGGAGGTACAGAGTTTGCGATCGCGCTTCCGATTGTGTAATCTAGCCTCTAGAGTTAGATTAGATGAATCAATACCTCAATCAGATATGGTTTTGCTATTGTTTTCAGAGATGACGCTCTTAAATTTGTTCCCGGTATATTAGAAAGTTTGGAGCTGTTTAAATCTTTCAAACAGAAGATCATCAACTGTTCGGGATGTGGTAACAAAGAAGTACAAACCGTTGCTAAGGTTTTCAACCCCACTTAAGCCTAGGCTTCCTTGAGGAGATGCATCAGGCTATCGATCAAGCGATCGCTCTCCATCGGCAGAATATCCTGACCGTGAAGCATTTTCTGTACCAGCATGAAATGAACTAATGCACCTAACAAAATGCGTGCGGTTGCTTCGGGATCGGCAATCTTTAAGTTCGGACACGATGCTAGATACTGGCTTAAGGTTTCAACGCCCGGTTTTACCAGCGTCCGAACAAAGATTTGCGCCAGTTCGGGAAAGCGCCCAGACTCACCAATAATTAGCCGCAACAGGGCAATTTCTTCACTATCGCAAATGATCTCATTTAATGCCTTCGTTAATAGCTGCCGCAGCACCACGGAACCATCTCCTTCCAACGGCAGCAAACGTTGGATGATGGAAAACTTTCTGCGAGCAAACTGTTGGATGAGGGCAGCGAACAGTCCTTCTTTATCTTGAAAGTAACTGTAAACCGTTGCTTTGGATACGCCAGCCGTCTTCGCCACCCGATCCATGCTCGTAGCGGCATAGCCATGCACCAGAAACTCTTGCATTGCGCCTGTCAATATCTGTTCGGCTTTTTCTCCCAACCCATCCTGCTTCGTTTCCGTCATCTTCATCCGTCTCATTCATTCCTGACCTGAGTGCCACAGTCATTCTAGAGGTATTCGCTTTCTAGGAGTTCTAGAGAATTTTCCGGACTCCCTTGACGTTATTGTACTAGACCGTTTAGTTTAGTTGTATGAAAACTAAACCGTTTAGTTTAGTCACCTCATAGAACTGGGGAATCTGACAGATGATGCAAGAAGTAGCAGCAGGTAATCCATCCTCTAAACGTCTTTCTCGACCACTGACTCTGGTGGCGATCGCTGCAACGCTGGCAACAGGAGGAGTGATGGCATATAGCGTTTCCCAAGGGCGTATCCAGCAATCCAGTACCACCCCATCCACAGTTATTAGTACGCCCCAAATCAAAACTGTGACGGCGTTGGGACGGCTTGAGCCAGAGGGTGAAGCGATCGCGCTTTCTGCACCCACATCTGCTGAAGGGAATCGAGTGGATCAACTGTTAGTCAAGGAAGGCGATCGCGTTCGCAAAGGACAAGCGATCGCCATACTCAACAGTCGCGATCGCCTCCAAGCATCTGTGATGCAGGCACAAGAACAGGTGCGAGTTGCCCAAGCCAAACTCGATCAGGTGCGTGCAGGAGCAAAGACAGGCGAAATCCAGGCGCAACGCTCCCAGATAGCCCAACTGGAAGCGGAACGGGTTGGGGACTTGAACACGCAAGCCGCTACCGTTGCCCGTCTAGAAGCGGAAGTCCAAAATGCACAGGTGGAGTATCAGCGTTACGCATCGCTTTACCAAAACGGAGCAGTTTCGGCATCCCAGCGCGATAGTAAGCGACTAGCATTTACAACTGCCCAAAAGCAACTCCAAGAAGCGCAAGCCGCCCGCGATCGCACTCAGAATTCTCGCCAACAGCAACTAAATGAAGCCCGCGCCACCTTGGATCGAATTGCAGAGGTGCGTCCAGTTGACGTGCAGGTAGCCCAAGCTGATGTCAGACAAGCCCTAGCAGCCGTTGAGCAAGCCAAGGCAAACTTAGAGCAGGCATCCGTGCGATCGCCTCAGGATGGTCAAATCCTCAAAATCTACACCCGTCCAGGCGAACTAATTAGCAACGATGGGATTGCCGAAATTGGGCGAACGCAGCAGATGTTTGCGATCGCAGAAGTTTATCAGAGTGACATCAAGAACATCCGTCCAGGGCAAACGGCGCAGGTGAGTAGTGACTCCATCGACAGCGAACTTATCGGTACTGTCGAACAGGTTGGCTACAAAGTGCTGCGCCAAGACATTGTGAATAGCGATCCGTCCGCCAATATTGATGGGCGGATTGTGGAAGTCAAAATCCGTTTGGATGCAGACTCCAGTGGCAAGGCTGCCCGACTAACGAATCAGCAAGTTAAGGTGGTCATTAAATTATGATTGGCTTCCAACAACTCCAACGCCGGACACCTTTAGGATGGTTGCAACTGAGTCATCAAAAAGGAAAACTGGTTGTAGCCTGTGCGGGTGTCGTGTTTGCAGATGTCTTGATGTTGATGCAGTTGGGGTTTCAAGGTGCGCTATTCAACAGTGCCGTTCTTGTCCACAATAGCGTTCGCGCCGATGTCGTTCTGATCAGCCCTCAAGCACGCAATCTAACCAATATGTCGTCCTTCCCGCGACGGCGTTTGTACCAGTCAATGGATATTCCGGGCGTTCAGTCTGCGGAAGCGCTCTACGCCAACATGGTGAACTGGAAGCATCCGACCACCCAGCGCGAAACCAGTATGCTGATGTTGGGATTTGACCCTAATAGCTCAGTCTTTGAGCAACCGGACATTAACCAACAATTAAACTCGATTAAGCTGCCTAACACGGTTTTGTTTGACAGCGGTAGCCGTGGAGACTACAAAGCAGCGATCGCGCAACTCGGACAAAACCAGCCACTGAAGACAGAAATTGAGCGCCATAGTGTTACCATTGCTGGCACAATTCGCATCGGATCTTCCTTTGGTGCAGACGGACACCTGATTACCAGCGACCAAAACTTTCTGCGGTTGTTTCCCCGCAGACAGGCAAGCAGCGTCAGTGTCGGCTTATTGCAACTGCAACCCGGAACCGATCCAGTGCAAACAGTACAAGCTTTGAAAGCACACTTGCCGAATGATGTTCAGGTTCTGACTCGGCAAGAATTTATCGAGTTTGAAAGAAGCTACTGGGCAAGGAATACACCGATTGGATTTATTTTTAACTTGGGCGTGACAATGGGCTTCATTGTTGGGGTCATTATTGTCTACCAAGTTCTCTCAACAGATGTGAACGCACACATGGGAGAATACGCCACTTTCAAGGCAATGGGCTATCGCAATCGCTACCTACTCATGGTGGTGTTTGAAGAAGCCGTTATCTTAGCAATCATCGGTTTTTTCCCTAGTGTTGTTATTTCCGCAGGACTGTACCGCCTGACTCGTAACGCGACGAATTTACCTCTCTACATGACTCTGGCACGAGGGATTTTCGTGCTGATGTTGACGATGGTGATGTGTACCTTGTCTGGAGCGATCGCTACCCGCAAATTGCAATCCGCTGACCCGGCTGATATGTTTTAGGTTTATATGATGTCTCCTCAACCTGTCATCTCTATTTGCAACCTCGATCACTACTTTGGTCAAGGTCAACTCCGCAAACAAGTTTTATTTGACATTAGTTTAGAAATCAATGCTGGTGAGATTATCATCATGACTGGCCCCTCCGGTTCCGGCAAAACCACGCTACTAACTTTAGTTGGTGGATTGCGATCTGCCCAATCGGGTAGTCTCAAGGTGTTAGGACAAGAACTCTGTGGTGCAAATCCGACAGCACTGGTACAAGCGCGACGGCACAATGGTTATATCTTTCAGGCGCACAACTTGCACGGTAGCTTAACAGCACTCCAGAATGTCAAGATGGGCTTAGAGTTGCACAAGAATATTTCTTTGCACCAGATGCGCCAGCGCTCAGCCGAAATGCTAGAACAAGTAGGATTGGGAAATCGGATCAATTACTATCCCGCCGATCTGTCGGGTGGACAAAAGCAACGGGTAGCGATCGCCCGCGCCTTGGTAAGTCATCCTAAACTCATTCTTGCTGATGAACCGACTGCTGCTCTCGATAGCAAATCCGGTCGTGAAGTTGTTAGCCTAATGCAAACACTGGCAAAAGAACAAGGTTGCACCATTCTACTGGTTACTCATGACAACCGCATTTTGGATATTGCCGATCGCATTGTTCACATGGAAGATGGACACTTAATAAGTGATACTGCCAAGGTTGCAGCGGTCACTTAGAAATTATTTGTTACGATATTGGGCGATCGCCTTTACAGATGTCGTGCAACTGTCAGTCGGTTACATCTGCACGCCAGGGAACTTCCCTTTGTGCATCCACAATCTGGAGATTTGCATTTACGAACAAAGACACTGTTTTGATGAATTTCTCTTACGACGCTAACTTATCAAAATGCGATCGCCACTGCTTCAAAAAGACCCTCGCAAAACACTGATTCCAAGAGTGGACAAAACACCCCCAGAACCGATGGCAATCGTTTTGCCATCCGGGCTAAAGGCAATGCTGGTTGTGTATATGCGACCAACGTGTTGGTCGTTAATGGAAGGCTCAAACAGGGTTTTAAGTAACGTTCCAGTCCGCAAATTCCACAACTTGACTGAATGATCCCAAGCAGCCGTAACCAGCTTCTGCCCATCAGGGCTAATTGCAATGGAACCGGAAACTCCGGGTAATGTGTGGAGAAGCTGCTTTGTTCTCAGGTTCCATATCTTGATGGAATCTGCAACACTGACAAGAGTCTGCCCATCGGGAGCGATCGCAATGGAACTGATTGGGCTAGTATGTCCTTCGAGGGTACCCAGCAGTTTTCCTGTCTTGCTATCCCATAGCTTAATGCTGGTGTCCTTACTGGTATTTTGATCCACACTCTCTCCACCACCAGTTGCAAGCAGCTGACCGTTTGGGCTAAGGGCAATCGCTAGAATCGGCGTTGATTGGGGATTGATGGTCTGTAGGCGTTTGCCTGTTTTCAGGTTCCACACCAACACTTTCTTGTCATTACTGGCACTTACTAAAGTTTGCCCATCGGCACTAATTTCAAGGTGATTGACAGGTTGTGAATGACCGTTCAAGGTGCGGAGAAGTTTATTAGTTTTCAGGTTCCACACCTTAATCGTTTTGTTATTAGCCTGTGCTTTCTGGTCAACCGTCACCAAGGTTTGGGCATCGGGAGTAACCGCAACGACACCTGCGGCATATACTTTTTCATTAAGGGTACGCAGCAGCTTACCTGTCTTGAGGTTCCACAGCTTGATTGCCGTACCAGCGCTATGACTGACCAGGATTTGACTATTCTGATTGAAGGTCAGGAAAGTAACATCGTATTTATGTCCGCTTAAATCGTAGATTTGCTCAAAGTCTTTTTTGGAGTTAGAGGCTGTTGGCGTTGTTGAGCTGGTTTGGGTTGAGGATTGGGCTGTTGATGGGAGTTGAGCGATCGCTTCCAGCGCTGCGCTCCGCGCAATCGCGCCAGTGGCAATGGTTGCCATAACAGCCAGAGCGATCGCTTTTGGCGCTGCGCTACGCGCGATCGCGTTTTTCCAAGACAACTGGTCGAGATTTTTCATATAGATAGGTATGTAGCTCTAGTAGGACAACAACTCTATTACTAGCCGATACAATCCAATAAGACGGCAGTTGTATACGCGAATGTTTCTGTCATAACAGTTACAACAGCCCGACCTTAACAAAGTAATGTGCTGCACATCACCCAGTTGATTTACCTAAATGATTGATGCTTTTTTGAACTGGCAGGACTAGATTATGTAAGCTTCAATTACACCTTGCGGCGAACTAAAGTTCCGGCTGAAAGCTCAAACCCGTTTAACGGGTTGAAAGGGTCAAGTTGATAACTTTTAATTAACTTCTTACACCTAACTACAAAAATGTCCTGTTGATCAGGGGATATTACAGGAGTTCGAGCGAGGATTTTTGGACAGGAGTGAAAACTTAAAGTAGATTCCTGACCTCTCCAGTCCTCTGACATTATCCAATTGGTATTGGTGCATTGTCCTGCTTAGAGTCACCCAGCACATTCATGACTTTTCCACTCAAAGCACGTTTAAAACCCCATAAAAATTCACCAAAAATGGTGGTGCCGTCAATCAACCAACATTGGTTGGTGCGGATCGTCCTCCGGTCTATTTCCTACTTCCGCAAGGACTTCTGGCTGATCGTCACACTCTTGCTTCTGATCGGGGCATCGGTGCTTTTCAACCTTCTCAACGCTTGGCCTATGGCGATTCTAGTTGATACGGTTCTCTCACCGACCCCGAAACCTAACTGGGTTCATACGCTGTTTCTTGCCCCGTTCGGCGAAGGCAAGCTGAACCGAATTTTCGGAATGGCGTTCGTCGCGATGATCATCAGGATCATGAGCGATACCGTCTTCATGCTTCGTAAGATGTTGAACTACCGCATCCAGTACAACGGAACCTTGCGGGTTCGCACCGAATTATACGACAAAATGCAGGCGCTGAGTCTAGGCTGGCACGGTTCGCGATCGCAGGGTGATGCAATCTATCGGTTGAGCTATGACAGCCTCGGCCCCTGGGGGGTGATCGATACGCTGATCGGCTCCACCGCCGCCTCGGTGACGCTGACAGCGATGATTTGGATCATGCTGTCGCGCCATGTCCTTCTTACTGTGTTCGCACTTTCGTTCACGCCGCTTCTGTTACTCGCGAATTGGTACTTCGAGGAAAGGATTCGGCGTCGAGCCTTTGAGTCGAAGCAGACGGATGCGGTGATGACCTCAACCATGCAGCAAGCGATAGAGTTGATCGGACTGATTCAGTCTTTCCGCCGAGAAGCAACAGAGTCGCGGCGCTTCACGCGGGTGGTTGAGCGAAGCGTTGGTGCCTCTATGCGGCTTCATTGGCAAGAGAACCTCTATCCGCTCACGGTTCAGGTAGTCTTCGCTCTAGGAAGCGGGGTAATCTTCGGCTACGGCGGATACTTGGTCTATCGCGACCAGTTCTTGCGCCAGGTGCCGAACGGACTGACCCTCGGCGATCTGATCGTATTCCTGGCGTACCTCAATCAGTTCTGGGACCCAATCGGTTGGGTGTTGGGGTTCACGACCAAGATCCAGACGTTTGTAGCTTCATGCGATCGCGTCTTTACGGTCATTGACGAGCCGCCCACCATAGCGGACGAGCCTGATGCGCGATCGTTTCCCGTCCATCCCCGCACCCTAACCCTTGCCGATGTGAGCTTTGAGTACATCTCTGAGCGACCCGTGTTACGGGAGATCGATGCAACTATCGAACCGGGTCAGATGGTGGCGTTTTTGGGGCCTAGCGGCACGGGAAAAAGCACCCTGCTCAATCTCTTGCCGCGCTTCTACGACCCGACAGCGGGGAGCGTTCAACTCGATGGCTTCGACATCCGCACCCTTAAGGTTGCCGATGTCCGCAAACACATGGCACTGGTTACGCAAGGCAGCCCGCTTTTCCCTGGAACGATCGCGGAGAATATCGCCTACGGCTGCGCGGACGCGACCTTGCAGGAGATTCGGGAGGCGGCGGTGGAATCTGGGGCGGCTGAGTTCATCCTCGCCTTGCCGGAGCAGTACGATACTATTCTCAGTGAGGGCGGACAGAACCTATCGGGTGGACAGCGGCAGCGTTTAGCGATCGCGCGGGCGCTAGCTACTAAGGCTCCGATACTCATCCTCGACGAACCGACGAGTTCGCTAGATTTGAAGCACGAGCAATGGGTGATAGAAACCCTCCAGCGTCTGCGTCGCAAAAGAACCATTATCTTAGTGACGCACCGACTCGAAACCGCCGTAGACTGCGATCGCATTTTTGTGATGCAGGAGGGCGAGATTGTCGAGGAAGGCACTCATGACGAACTTCTGTCCCAACAAGGGCTCTACTTCCGAATGCTGGGCTACAAGCCATCCTCGACCTGACGGCCCTGGAAAATTGAAACACTTTAAGCTCATTCCCCGCCTGAAAGCCGGAGGATAAGCGGTAAAGCAGCCAATTCCAGATAACATCACCTGGATTTTGATCGGGTAATTATCGCACCCAGCAACCTGGAACACGACGGTAAGCGACAGTTTCCGATAGGCTATGAGTGTCTAGGGATGTCCGTCTAATCAAGACATTGGAGTTCGCATGGCAACTTATTTGGTCACGGGTGCTAATCGGGGAATTGGTTACGAATATTGCCGCCAGCTGCAAGTACGGGGAGAGCGAGTTATTGCCATTTGTCGCACTGCTTCTGAAGAGTTGAAGCAGCTAGGGGTGCGGGTTGAGGAGGGGATTGATATTACCTCAGATGCTTCGGTTACAGATTTACGCGATCGCCTTGATGGTACGACCATCGATGTCCTGATTAACAATGCGGGAATTGTCAAGCGCGTCACGCTGGAAGACTTAGATTTTGAGAGCATTCGAGAGCAGTTTGAGGTGAATGCTCTGGGGCCTTTACGAGTGACTCACGCGCTATTGCCACTTCTCAAAGCCGGCTCCAAAATCGCCTTGATGACAAGTCGGATGGGGTCAATTGCAGATAATACCTCTGGCAGTTCCTATGGCTACCGAATGTCTAAAGTGGCGTCGTCGATGGCAGGCAAGTCGCTATCTCTCGACCTCAAACCGCGTGCGATCGCAGTGGCAATTCTGCATCCAGGGTTAGTTCAAACCCGCATGACGAATTTTACGTCTGGTGGCATTACTCCGGAAGAGTCTGTCAAGGGGTTGTTGGCTCGGATTGATGAGTTGACACTGGAGAACACAGGCACTTTTTGGCACGCCAATGGAGAAGTGCTGCCGTGGTAGGTGCGTGATACGAATTTGAGGGATTGGAAGCTGCTATAGCCCAGTTGCAGGGAATTTGTAAGAATTGGGTGAGGAATTCAGTTTGTAGGTACGGAGTGAGAACTATGCACAGCATCACACTAAAATCCCATATCGGTAGCGATGGTCTTTTGAAGGTTCATTTACCTGACATGAGAGATACAGATATCGAGGTTGTCATTGTCTATCAAACTAGCCTGCCCAAAGGTGTTGAAGCTGCATCTGTTTCACAGTTTTACGGATGTATTCAGGATGACTCATTTATCAGGCATCCTCAAAACGAACAACCTGAACGCGAACCCTTGTAATGAAATATCTTCTTGATACAAATGTCTGCATCATTTATCTAAAAGGCAGAAATTTGAACTTAAAGCAGAGGCTTGAGGCGGTTCCGATTCAAGAGATAGCTGTTTGTTCGATTGTCAAGTCAGAACTTTGCTTTGGAGCGATGAAAAGCGCTAATCCAGAACGCAACTTTGCCCTACAACAGGCATTCTTGGCGCAATTTGTCTCACTCCCTTTTGACGATCTCGCCGCTACTATCTTTGGGGTAATCCGGGTACAGTTAGAAACTAAAGGGATACCCATTGGGGCTTATGATTTGCAAATTGCAGCGATCGCTCTGGCAAATAATTTAACTCTGGTGACACATAATACACGAGAGTTTAGGCGGATTGAGGGGTTGCAGGTTGAGGATTGGGAAATTGAGGCGTAAGCGATCGCTTCCTCTGTAATATGCAATTGCTCTCTCTTCATCAAGAATGCGATCGCCAAAATGCTCGAAGGAAGTTCTCAGCACATGGAAGCGATCGTAGCATAGGGAGTATCTACGCACTCAACTCAACTAAATACACACACTAGACCAGTTCTTTAAGGCTAGAGGCAGCTTCGTTGAGTTGTTGAGCAGCGGTTTTAGTTTGACTGATAACATTAGTTGTTCGGCTTGCTCCTAGGTTTAGAGAGTTCATCGCTTCAAAAACTTGTTGTATGGCAACAGCTTGCTGTTGAGCAGTCAACGAAATTTGCTGGCTATTTAGGGTAATCGTATTCACAGCGTTAGCAACATTATTAAATGTCTGAGCGCTCCTGTGAGTGAAATTCATGCCTTCACTAACGGTTTTCGTCCCTTCGTCCGTTACCATAGCCGTTGAGGTAATGGCTAATTGAATATCGTTGACCAGATTAGCAATCTTTTGGGCTGATCCTTTGCTTTGGTCGGCCAATTTGCGAATTTCTGAAGCAACGACTGAAAATCCTCTTCCAGCTTCACCTGCCCGAACTGCTTCCACAGCAGCATTAAGTGAAAGCATATTGGTTTGATTGGCTAAGTCCCTAGCCAAGCTAGAAATAGTACCAATTTGTCGGGTTTGCTCACTTAGGCAGGAAATCCGATCCGCGATCGCTCCTACCTTATTTTTCAAAGTATCCATACTGTTGAGGGTTTGACTAACAACCTGAGTTCCATTGTCTGCTAAGTTTAGAGCTTGCTTTGCTTCTATTAGGGCTACTTCAACCTGCTCTGCTGACTGACGCGCCGAACTGCCTAACTCATTCATTGTGGCGGTTGTTTGACTAACGGCGGAAGCTTGTTCTACTGCTAACTCTTCTTGCTCTTGGATAGCGGATGTGATTTGAGTAGTTACCGCAGAGATGGTAGAACTCACCTCGCGAATTGATTGAATTGAGTTTACTAGCATCCGCAGCACAAAAATCCAAACCAGTATTAAGATTATCAATGTTGCAATCACGATCAAGATTGCGATCGATGCTTTTTGGGTTTGTGTCTTGAGCGAGTTTTCTGCATACTGTTGCATAGCAGATGTAACCTGCCCCATTGCTGCTGTATAAATCTGTTTTTGTGTTTCATATTCTTGACCAAACAAAAGCTCGGATGCTAGTTGCCGCTGACCCCGTTGAACCAACTGAAACGCCTCTTCTTCCATAGCCAGCAGCTTTTGAGCAGAAGCATTAATCTGCTCGCTAGCCTTGCCCTCAAAAACAGTCGGGATTAACTTTGTCGCTTCTGCCAGCGCTGCAATAACTTGGGGGTCATATTTTTGGTAACGCTCTATCCATTGAGAATCACCTGTTGCAACAGCCATGTGAGCTGACATCGTTAGCACTTCATCAAGATAGGTAATCTCTGCACTCAATTGTTGAATCTGCATATCTTGTGTCTGGATTCTTTTGAAAGCTTGATAAGAATCCCACACATACCAACCGATCCCTCCAATCAAGGTGAGAGTAAGTGCTAAGGGAACTGTTAGAAGCTGGAGACGAGAGAGACTCCCAGAAGATAATATTTTAGATTTCATACTCAGGCGTATTATCACAATAAAGATATAGATTTAGTCATTGACAAGGTTCACCTAAACAACATAAGTACTCGTCCCTGCTCTATATCTCTAATATTAGGATTTCCTCTTAATATTTGCTGTGTTATTTATTGATAAGGAGAGCGCTCACTTTCGGTATACTATGCTAGGCGAGCGCTCTCCCTTCACGAATAATGCGATCGCCCAAATGCTCAAAGAAAGTTCTCAGCAAATGGAAGCGATCGCATTCTAGGGAAAATCTGACCAGATGTTAGACGGCCTCACTGCACCAGTAGTGATCGCACTTGTTCAGTGTTGGGTGAGTGCGATCACTATCCTCAAAAATGTGTCTTTACTCCTAGATGAACGGTTTATCGCGATCGCTTTCTTCTCCTCAACCAGGGAATTATAGCGATCGCGCTTTATACCAGCATATGTGGTAGCAGTTGTGCCGTACCCTCTGGAGCAGAAACTATTTTTCAATAGTTTCCTGTTTAAATGCTAATTTGACTGCTGGTAAACCAGAATTTTCTAATCGCTTACGAATCTCTCCTTTAGCAGATACGAAGGTAGAAAACTCCTCATTTAGTCCAAAAGGAATCCAAGCACTATATCCAATAGTTTCCAGTTTTATATTCACCTTCGCAGGTACTATATACTTACGAGCCGATATATAGAACTTCTCTACATAGCCTTCCCCATTACTTAACTTAGTAGCAGCAGGAATAGCAAAATCTTTCAGATACTCCTCAACCAAGAGCCATCCCTTTTTGTCAACACTAGATAAAAGATACACAATATCAAATTGATAAGATGCAGCGCGGGTCTTTTGGTTGTTTAGTATCCCGTAGGCTGTATTATAGCTAGGATGCTTCCGGTTGTTGACATCCATTACATATTGGTAAGGTATCTTCATATCAGCGCTAAAACATTTAATCCATAGTCCCATTCGCTCTCCAGCATAACCAAAGTTAATTACCCCTCCTGTACTATATTTCTGAGGATCAATTCCTCTCTCGATCAGTAGCTCTTCAATAGTCATAAATTCCGAGCTAATCAGCTTTGACTTAATAAGTCTGGAGCGGCTACCTATTCCACGCAACCCCGCTTTGTAGTCTTCACTAATCTTTGCCATCAGTGTTTTAGCAGTCTCACGATCCACTGGTTCATTGAAGAGTGGCTTTATCCGGTCTGAACTATAAGGATTGAGTCTCTTTAGGTACAAAGCAGATTGTGACTTTTCATCAGCCTGATTTTTAATTTTACCTAATGATTCTGGGGTTAATGCTCTAATAGACTCTTGAGCTAAAGTAGTCTCAGTATATTCTCTAATCCCTTGTGGTTCTTCTTTGGGACACCAACGGCTCCAGTAATTAACTTCGACTACATAGCCATTTACCCAGAGGCG
This sequence comes from Trichocoleus sp. FACHB-6, assembly GCF_014695815.1. Classification (NCBI taxonomy): domain Bacteria; kingdom Bacillati; phylum Cyanobacteriota; class Cyanophyceae; order Leptolyngbyales; family Trichocoleusaceae; genus Trichocoleus; species Trichocoleus sp. FACHB-6. The sequence goes on along the minus strand of NZ_JACJOY010000127.1, from coordinate 46,382 downwards.
ATAGATAAAATAATGAAGATTTTCCCATTTACTAGCATAAGCTTTGCGACTGCTAAATGCTGCTTTGAGCACTGCTTCTTGCTCGTTTATTGAATCTGGCTGGAATTTTTCCTTGAGAATATCTATGTCTAAACAAACATGAATAACGCTTAATTCCAATAGTTTCTTCTGTGCCAGCCAGTCAATGCTAATTTGAGACTGAATTTCTTTTCTGGGCGGCTCTACTCCTAATAAGAATGCAAAATCAGCGATTGCAGTTATGGTTTCCCTTAATAGGGTTTCAGTCGGGCGCACTTTTTTCGTCTTTACTGGGCTAGAGTTTAAGTGTGGATGATATTTCTCAATCCTTTGCTTTTCTACGCTGTCTAGTTGAGATTCGCTAATTTGCTCATAGTAAATGGTGAAGTGTTTCTTTTTCTGGACTTCTAGTTGGTAGAAACGATGATGAGCTTTACCTTGCCAGCGGTTACGGATGTTTTTTGCCTGTCCTACGTACCAAACATTTTTACTTTCATCCAAAACGTAGTAGATTCCCGAATATTCGGGGAGTAGCTGTTTCGCCTGTAAGGTAACTTTCGGCAGTTCCAAAATTACTGCATCAGCAATCAAATGATGTACCTCCAATATTGCTTTACCTAGTTCTGATCTCAGTATTCCCATTACCGTGACTATTTCTCTCACTGAATCTGTAGAAATATCGTCAAAACAGTTTCTTGGCCGACAGATGGAGGGTTTGTTCAGATTGCAGATGCTCGACCAATTCCATTTACGTGTAGATGTAACCGACTGGCAACTGCGCTGCATCCATAGGAACGATCGCATAGGTTAGCTTTTGCTGCACGTAGACACCAGAGCGATATCTCATATTAGAATATAGTCACTAACCACGGATTGCGATTATGACAGTTGAGCAAATTGAGGCTGCCATCCTGAAGCTTCCGCCTGATGAATTTCAGAAACTTCGGGAATGGTTTTTGGAATTGGACAATCAGCTTTGGGATAAGCAGTTAGAGAAAGACATTGCTAATGGCAAGTTAGAAGATTTAGCCACTGAAGCGATCGCTGATTTTGAGGCTGGTCGCTATCGGGCAATTTGATGCACTACACAACTCGCCGATTTTGGGAATGTTACAACACTCTACCTGAATCTGTGCAGCGGACAGCCGATCAATGCTACGAGTTGCTGAAAGCCGATCCATCTCACCCATCCCTCCATTTCAAAAAAGTTGGCAAGTATTGGTCAGTAAGAGCAGGACAAAGTTACCGAGCATTAGGTGTAGAAATCGAAAAGGGTATTCTATGGTTTTGGATTGGCACGCACGCAGAATACGATAATCTCATCGGCAAATAGGATAGCGGCTACGCACTTGTTTAGTGTTGAGTAAGTGCGATCGCATCTTTGCTAATTTTTCGCTGCACGTAGTAGTGCGATCGCTCTTCTTCTCAACCACTATTTGTAATTGTCAGGCGCGATCGCGCTTATATGCGATGTTGTGCGATCGTCAAAACGGCGTATTTGCTTGCTGATGCTGGGGAAAGCGGGTCACTATGCCTTTGTATCTCAAACTGAAACAAAGCAACCGATTCAATCGCAAACTTGCCAGACTGGAAACGACATCAAGATCGAAGAATACTTAAGTTAGCGATATGAAGCGCTCTATTGTAGTTGGGTTACTAACATTTCTGGCTATTGGCTGTAGTACAAATCTTCCAACATCATCCACTCAATCTCCCACGCCTGAGGCAATTGCTGCCAAACCTGCGCCCAACTCCTCAATCCAAAGTCGGGATGTTTTTTACTTTAGCGATCGCTTTGGGGTTCGCTTCGTTTCTCCGCGTGGCTATGTCATCACGCCTACCGAAACGACTCAATCGACAAAGCCAAGTCCCCCGCTGGAAGTCTTAGAAATCTGGCAGCAGAAAGATTTTTTGAACCGGGAGAATCTACCTGAAACTCCTCCAATCGTCAGCATCAGTATTTACGACAACTCCAAGCGGTTGCCCCTAACCAGCTGGAAAGGCGAACTCAGCCAAAATGACGATCGCCCCCTCACCGTTGCGGGACAGAAAGCGATCGCTTACACTTCGACTGGACTCTACGAGTCTGATAACGTGCTGTTCAGCAGCGCTGATGGTCGCTATGTATTTCGGCTACAAGGCGCTTACCTGCAAAAGAACGATTCCATCCGGCAGGTATTTCAGGACATCGTTAAAAGCTTCACCTTCGATGCGATCGCTAGCACGGGTTCCCCCAACAAATGGCGCATCAACTACAGCCGCCTCAAAGGCCTTTTAGCAGCCGGTGACTGGCGGGGTGCGGATGTGGAGACTCGCGCCATCTTCCAGCGATTGCAGAAACTCCAAGGACAGGGTGCAGACTTACTCTACGGCAGCAAAACCCTGCTCAATAGTCTTCCCTGCGAAGACTTTCGTACCATAGATACCCTCTGGTCGCAAGCCAGTAAGGGACGCTTTGGGTACAGCGCTCAAAAGCGCATCTGGCAGCAAACTGCCTCCCAGACGAAAAATCCGAAAGCACGAGTTGAGAAGTTCGGGCAGGCACTGGGATGGTATAGATCCCAACCATTGCCGGAAAAGAATTCTTTTGGGGTAGTGTTAGCTGGAACCAAATGGCGGTTGGATTCAGAACTGAATTCTACTGCTACCGCACCAATTGGACAGTTTCCTTGGGGAGGAATTTCCTCAAACTTATTGAGTGACATGCTCAGCGAACCTGGTTGTGGCAGTTGTACCACGGATGCCATTTATCTTGCTAGCGATCGCTATTACGACTACGTGCCTGCTTTGTTTACCAAGCTCAATCAGTGTCAAGTTCGCTAGTGAGGCGAACTGACAAGTCAATGACTCGAAAGGTCAAATTAATCCGGGGAGGAACCGGACGTTTAGTTTTAGGAATTTGATGCTGCCAGTAATGTTGCGTTGTCCCTTGCATCAACAAGAAACTACCAGAGGTTAACTCTATTTGATGCTTCAAGCCTTTCTCGGCTCGGTGTCGCAGCATGAACCGCCGTGTTCCGCCCAAACTCAGAGAACCAATGATCGGATTTTGCCCCAACTCCGGTTCATCATCGCTGTGCCAGCCCATACTGTCGTTGCCATCTCGGTAGAGATTGAGCAACACACTGTTGAACACGACACCAGAAACCGCTTCAGCCTTTGCCTTGAGGTCAAGTAGCGTGCGCGTCCAGGGAGAGGGCTGCATCGTGATGCCAGAGTAAGTGTAGGATATACCGGGATTACTATACCAAGCCGTTAGCCTGGGTTGAGGCATTGAACGCCCGTAAATCGTAATCCAGTCCTGTCGCCAGTCGATTGTTTCAGTCAGTTGTGTGAGCAAGCGATCGCTTTCCTGCTCATCTAGCAGAGACGGGTAGAACACGATATCTGCATCAGGCAGTTGGAGAAGGACACTGAGCATAACATAACTGAGGGAGGCAAGAAATCAGCTTTCATTATTACTTCATTGGGTTAGCTTGCGCGTAACAAGCATCTGTCGCTCTAACAGCGCTTTTCTCTAGAATTGATGCCATGCCCATGCGTCAGCCAAAAATGCGCTCAAGGGCAATAGCTTGAATGGATGGAAACTGCCGTGCGAACTCTTAAACTACCTTCTGGACAATTAATTCCGATTCTTGGCATGGGCACCTGGCAGATGGGGGAGAGTGCCAGAAATCGCCAAAGCGAAATTGATGCTTTACGCCACGGACTCGATTTGGGTTTATCTTTAATTGACACTGCCGAAATGTATGGCGAAGGCGGTGCAGAGGAAGTAATCGCCCACGCGATCGCTTCTCGTCGGGCGGAAGTCTTTCTAGTCAGCAAGGTTTACCCTCATAACGCCTCGAAGCGAGGAGCGATCGCTGCCTGCGAAAGAAGTCTCAAACGCTTGAAAACCGACTATCTTGACCTTTACCTGCTGCACTGGCGCGGTTCTGTGCCACTGGTAGAGACTTTGGAAGCATTTCAAACGCTGCAACAAGCGGGCAAAATTCGCAGCTATGGGGTGAGTAATTTTGATGTGGAGGATATGGAAGAAGCGATTGGGTTGAAGGGTGGGAAAGCAATTGCTACCAATCAAGTCCTCTACAACCTGATGCGACGGGGAATTGAGTGGAATTTACTGCCCTGGTGTCAGCAACGAGGTATCCCTATCATGGCGTATTCCCCGATTGAGCAAGGGCGTTTGCTGAACAATCAAACACTCAAGGCGATCGCTCAAGAACGAGGCGTCACTGCGGCTCAAGTAGCGATCGCGTGGTTGTTGCATCAAGACAATGTAATTGTAATTCCCAAATCCAGCCGCATTGACCATGTAGAGCAGAATTATGCTGCCCTGAATTTGAAATTGAGTGCTGATGAATTGGCTTCTTTAGATGCTGCCTTTCCAGCACCCACTAAACCTGTTTCCTTAGAAATGCTGTAAACACTTCTCCAAGGAACTCAACGGATTTATCTCGCGTTGGATAGTGTCTCAAATGAGCAAGAGTGCCTACCATGACGAGTAAACTTACAGAGCAAACGCATGGCTCAACGACCTGGAATCTTCCCCACCTTCTTCATCTCTGGCTTTGAGTGTTCGACGTTTCTGTGGAAGGACAAGGGACGGCGGAATCTGATTGCAGAGACACAGCACGATCGCCACGCACAGGAAGACTACAACATCTTGCGATCGCTAGGAATTGATGTGGCGCGGGAAGGGATTCCTTGGCCTCTAGTCGATCGTAATGGCTGCTACGATTTCTCTAGCATTAACTCGATGATCGAAGCAATGCAGCAGACACAAATCGTTCCTATCTAGGATCTCTGCCACTACGGATATCCAGACGATCTCGATCCATTTAGTAATGAGTAAAGCGATCGCTTTACTCGTTACTGTCGCGCCGCAGCTGAGTAGCTATAACATTGTTTAAAGTTGTAGGATAAGCCATTGCGCGTTTTGTCGTTTCACACCTCTGTGCAATGCGGCCCGAGCTATCAGTAAGGAAAAAAGTTTATGAACGAAAATCTGATTTGTCGTCATACGTTCAACGCGCAACGCCTGGTAGATTCTTATCCACCAAAACTGTATGACACAAACAAGAAAATTGTTTACCAGAGCGCTTGTCCCCCTGGTTCTACGTTTAGTGGTGAGTTAGTGTTCTCGCGATGGCGTGCAATGCCATTTCCAAATATTCTTTCTTTCTCAGATTCTCAAACTGAGTTTCATCAGCAAACTGGTTACTTTGGTTACGAGCCATCAAATCAGAACACTAACCAGGTTGAGTGGTATCTCAATTTCGCCCATTCTGACCTTTTCTGTGCATACGGTGGTTCGCTATTCGCTCAGGATGAGATGCAGGTAGCTGAACATCCTGTTCTTGGTTCGCTTCGAGAAGCCTTGTTAGATGCAGGCATTCAGCCGCTAACCGTAGAGGCAGGAGAACCCACACCTGTCCTGATTTGTGGAGTTGAACGGCGATGTGAGATCGCTACTAATCCAAATGCAGAAGAGGGAAGACCTTTTGGGCTTTACGGTAACAATTTCGGACGTGCTACAGCAAAAGCCATTGAACTGGCAACAAAACCACTCAATCCACCCACAATTACCAACATTATCGCTATGGAAGCCCCTTCAGGTGGCTATGGCTCTTACTCCCAAGAAGATATTGAATATATTCTTGCGACAGCGTTTACTGGATTTTCGGCGGCAAGGATTGAATCATACTCACAATTGAAAGAACCGATTGTGATAATTCATACTGGTTTCTGGGGATGCGGAGCCTACGGAGGTAATCGTGTATTGATGGCTCTTTTGCAACTTTTGGCGGCTCGTCTTGCACAGGTAAATCGCTTGGTTTTCCATACAGGTGATACTACAGGTTCTCAGGCTTTTGCAACTGCTCAACAAATTCTCAATCAGGATTTAGCACCCATTGGTTCAAGTGTTGAAGTTTCTACTTTAGTAGCGAAGATCCATGCAATGAAGTTTCAATGGGGTGTCAGCGATGGAAATTGAGAGTTGTAATCCAGCGCGATCGCCCATACTCCTCGGTGCTATGCTGTTTGAGAATTGCCAGAATTCCTGGCATTGCTTGCAGAACGTAACTCCTGAAGCCGACATCATGAATGTAAGCAAGGTCTTTTCTGTACCACTCACTCATCCGTAACTTTTCCTCGCATCGTCTTAAGTTGCGATCGCTTAGTCTTGCTATCCAGACGCTTTCTTTGAGAACTCCGAGTCGGTTTGCTGGGTTTACGAGGTTTGGGGAGTGCGATAGCGAAGCGCTGCTGCGAAGCGCAGATCGCATTCTTAATCAAGTCTTGCAGTCGTTGCAACGCCTCTTCTCGGTTCTGCTCCTGGCTGCGGTGTTCTTGAGCCTTAATAACGATTACCCCATCCTTAGTAATGCGCTGGTCGGAAAGCTTCAACAGCCGCTTTTTGTAGCGATCGGGTAGCGAGGAAGCGATGATGTCAAAGCGCAGGTGAATGGCAGAGGATGTTCCAAATCTCTATTGTGTAGGAGCCGGAACCCATCCAAAAGCGGGATTACCAGGGGTTATGAGTTCCCAGAAGATTGTGGCAGAGATGATTGGTAGGGCAAGATAGTTGCGTTGTTAGGAATGTTAGGAATGTAGAGCATATCTTTTTTATTGACTGATTATTCAGTCATAAAATATCATGGAGATGAAACAATCGATCCTATCAGCCCAGGCTGTTGCTGGAAAATCGGGCTGAAACGTTCATTCTGACTGTCCTACAAACCTGAAAGGAGACAGATATGGATTTGCATTACGAAGTTCAAGGTAAGGGTGAGGCGGTTGTCTTGATTCATAGCGGTGGAGCAGATTTGGGGGATTGGGAGTTGATTGCCCCGCAACTAGCCCAGACCTATCAAGTGATCGCGTTTGACGGACGCGGTGCCGGACAGTCACCCCCACTGCTCGAACCTGCCCAGTATGTTGAGGATTTGCGGCAGTTGCTTGACCATCTCAATCTCGATCGAGTGATTCTAATTGGGCATTCGATCGGCGGTCAAATTGCGACCGATTTTGCCCTGGCTTATCCTGATAGAGTCACCAAGCTGGTGCTGGTAGCTCCGGGATTATCGGGCTTCCAGTTCTCACCCGATGTTCAACAATGGTACGCGCAAGTCAATACGGCAGCTCCAGATTTGGAAAAAATGGTTGAGTTGATGTTGAACCACCCTACGTACAGCGTCGTGATGTCCAGTCCACAGCGCGATCGTATGATTGAGATGACGACGCACAACACGAAACGGTATTTTGAATGGAAAACCTTTGAGATGCTCTGGGCACAGCCACCGACAATCGAGCGCTTAAGTGAGCTTCAACCCAAAACTCTGTTTATCATCGGCAAACAGGATATGGCTGATAATTTGCACGTTGCAGAGTTATTCCAACAGGTGCCCGACATTCGCTTCGCGTACATTGAAGGGGCAGATCATATGCCCACACTCACCCATGCAGATGAGGTTTCCCGTTTGCTCGTCCAGTTTCTCAGTCAGTAGAAGCCATGCCCCGTACCCCAGCAGAAAACGAGCGCATCCGTCAGGCAACGCGGGAGCAAATCTTGAAAGCGGCGATGGATTTGTTCTTCACGAAAGGCTATCACGCCACTTCGATTGAAGATATCGCAAGACTTGCAGAGATTTCCAAGGGACTGCTTTACCACTACTTCAAGGGTAAGGAAGACGTTTTGGCAGCACTGGTCGATGTGCGGCTCAATGATCTGCTGGTTGTCATGAATGCCGCCGCCGCCAAGTCAACGCCTGCTGAGCAAATTCGCCATATTGCCGAGGGTGCGTTAGACGATGTGCGACGGCAACCAGAGGTTTTCCGATTTTATCTCAATCTGTTTACCCAACCCCGGCTCGACCCGATTGTGGCGAAATATAGCCAGAAGTTGATGGATGAGCAGGCAAAGCAGTTTGAAATCCAGACGCAGATGTTCAGCGAGTTGGGAGTTGCTAACCCACGACAGCGATCGCTCTATTTTTCCTCAACACTTCAGGGCATTATGCTGATGTTTTCAACTTATCCCAAAACCTATCTGTTAGATGCGGTCAAGGCACAGGTGATTGCGGAGTTTTGTGAGGAAGATTGAGTGTCACAAAGCCATCTCATTCATCTGTGACTTTTCCTCGCATCGTCTTAATCTGACTGCGCTTAGTTTTGCTATCCAGACGCTTTCTTTGAGAACTCCGAGTCGGTTTACTCTTTTTGCGGGGTTTGGCGACTGCGATCGCACTCTTAATCAAGTCTTGCAATCGTTGCAATGCCTCTTCTCGATTTTGCTCTTGGCTGCGGTGTTCCTGTGCCTTGATGACAATGACACCTTCTTTAGTGATGCGCTGGTCAGAAAGCTTCAACAGCCGCTCTTTGTAGCGTTCAGGTAGTGAGGAAGCCACAATGTCAAAGCGCAGGTGAATGGCAGTCGCCACCTTATTTACATTTTGTCCCCCTGCCCCTTGCGATCGCACCGCACTCATCTCAATCTCATGCTCTGGAATACTTACGGTGTTAGAAATTTGCAGCATGATTGATTCGCTTGATTATAGACAGTGCAGCATTGCACAGAAATTGTTGCCCCGTTTCGCTCTATTGGTGCTGATTCCAGCATAAAGTAGTAGCCTCGCCTCTAGCTCCCTCTCTAGCTGCAATATCAAACACGGAGTAGAACAATTTACAGGATATCCCTTATATGATGAGAAATAGTTGAGCAAGCCCCAGTTAGGTTAGTTGTGTTTACAACATCTCGTCTCATCTCAAACTGGCTCTTAGTTGCACTACCAATAGCCCTATGCGCTTGTACATCATCTGATGCTGTCGTTCCAACTCCAAAAAACGTAATTGAAGCCAAGCCACAATCCTCGCCACCATCCGTAAATAATGCTGATAAACTCAACAGCATTCAAGAAGAACGTTACTCGCTGCTCATTCATCGAGTAGACAAGCGCTTGGAGGTACGCAATAACCAAAGCGTTCCGATTTACAAAGCAACTATCGGTATTGGGAAGGGCGGACTCAAAGACAAACAAAATATGAATGACTTTGTTACTCCCACAGGCGAGATGAGCGTAGACTTGATTCTCTACAAAAAGTCTGAGTACAACCAGATTTCCCAAGATAACGTTAAGCGTTTTGTCAAAGTTACTCAGTATCGCAACTTAGTTAACCCTCAGCAAGGATTAGCTCAGCTATTCAAGAACATGAGTTCTCTTGACTTTGATGGGAACGGTAGCCCAGACGGAGCCTATGGCAATGGCTATATCGGACTCACTTCAACGACAAGCATCACGGGTCCTAAAATGAGTACATTTCAGGGAACGCCCTACTGGTTCTCAATCGCACTTCATGGTACACCCAATCCAGAGAATATTGGTCAAGCTAACTCAGGTGGCTGCATCCATCTCGACTCAAACACATTGCAGCAGTTAATTGAGAAGGGTTGGGTGAAGTTAGGTACCAAAGTAACGGTTGTTGATTAATTCTTACACCTAATCGCCCGCAGGCTGTAAGCCTGGGGCTAAACAAACATAGCCTGCCGACCGAGGCTTTAAAAACTTTGATTTTTCGTAGCCGCGCACCATCCGGACGAAAGTTTGTACGACTTACGCAACTCGTCTCAATTCTTATTCCACCGTTAAAATGCGTAAGTTCTGGTTTGTGTAGCCACAGCCAAAAGGGGTGTCGGCTGCTGGTGCCAGATATCAGTTGTTGACGTTTTGCCCACCTGCCCCTTGAGATCGCACTGCACTCATCTCAATCTCATACTCTGGAATACTTACGGTATTAGAAATTTGTAGCATAATTTAACAATTGCCCAGAGATGAGTCGTACCAGTATTTGAGTAAATTTTGCTCTGATTCACCTTTACTTATTATCTCCCGGCAGACCGAGTTGTAAGGGAAGCAAGCCGATGGATCGATTGAACTTCAATGTAGTCCAGCAGTTCTGGACAATCGCCAAGTCCTATTGGTCTGGGGATGAAAAATGGCAAGCCAGAGGATTACTGCTCGGAGTCGTGCTGTTACTGCTGGCCTATACGGGATTGAGTGTAGTTCTCAACAACAAGCGAGGAGTGCTGATTTCAGCCCTCTCAGCCAAGGATGAATCCCGTTTCTGGGAAACCGTCATCATTTTCATCGCTGTGCTGGTAATCTATGCACCATTGCTCGCAGGCTATACCTATCTGCGCGATCGCCTGAGTTTGCAATGGCGGAAATGGCTGACCCATCGATTCGTGGATAGCTACTTTCGCGATCGCTCGTACTATAATCTGCATATCTCAGGCACCGAAATCGATAACCCAGATCAGCGGATTTCGGAAGATGTTCGCAGTTTTACCCAGGAATCTCTCACCTTTTTGCTGCGGTTGGTGGAGTCGGTGCTGTCAACCATCGCCTTCAGCAGCGTACTTTGGGGTATTTCTAAACCACTGGTGCTTTTTCTGGTGCTGTATGCCTTGATTGGCACTCTGGTGACGACGGTTGTGTTTGGGAAGCCGCTTGTCCGACTGAATTTTGAACAACTGAAGAAGGAAGCCAACTTACGATTTGGTCTGGTGCGAATTCGGGAGAATGCAGAAGCGATCGCGTTTTACCAGGGAGAAGAACGGGAGTCAAACCAAGTCAAGCAGCGGTTTTTCGATGTGTTTGAGAATGTCAAGCGGCTGTTGGTTTGGGAATTGAACTTAAATGTTCTCACCAATGCTTATGAGTTTATCCCGTTTATCTTGCCTGCTTTAGTGGTTGCTCCTGCAATTTTTGCTGGAGAAATGGAAGTAGGTAAGGTTTCTGAAGCGCAAGGTGCTTTTGTGAGAGTCTTTTTCTCGCTGAATGTTGTGGTTGCTCGTTTCCAGCAATTATCCACATTTGGCGCTGGAATTAACCGTCTCTATACCTTTGCAGAATTTTTAGAGCGGACGGAATCGAATCAGGAACAGCCCAAAATTCAAACGGTGGAAGCGGAACGCCTCGCCGTCGAACATCTCAGCCTGCAAACTCCCAACTATAAACGCACATTAGTAGAAGATTTGTCGCTAGAGTTAGCTGCGGGACAAGGACTTTTGGTGATGGGGCCGAGTGGTTGTGGTAAGAGTTCGCTGCTGAGAGCGATCGCGGGACTATGGGATTCTGGTACAGGAACCATTATTCGTCCTGAATCCAACCAGATCCTATTTTTGCCCCAACGTCCCTATATGGTGCTGGGTACTCTGCGCGATCAATTGCTCTATCCCAACACGCACCTTGAGGTTGACGACGAACACTTAAAGCAAGTGCTGGAACAGGTGAATTTAGCAGGTTTAGAGGAAAGATTTGGCGGTTTTGATGCCCAGGAGGATTGGGCAGATGTCCTCTCTTTGGGTGAACAACAACGGCTAACTTTCGCCCGGTTGCTGCTGAACAAACCCAACTACGCCATATTAGATGAAGCAACTAGCGCCCTAGATTTGGATAACGAGGAACGGTTGTATCAACATTTGCAGGCGAAAGGGACTACTTTCTTGAGTGTGGGACATCGCGCTACGTTGGCAAATTATCATCAGTCTTTGCTGGAACTCTCCCAGGATAAGACGTGGCAGATCAAACAACCTGTGACTCTTGTCGAAGAACAACCGGAGTTGTTGGAACTTCCATCGACTACCTGATATTTTAGGGCGATGGGCGGAAACATCCCATTTGTGCAAAAATACCTGGTGATTGAAATAGCCAATTCAATGGAGGCTGGCAAGCACAAGTCCAGCCATAACCCAATTTATGACCATAGACAAATCAAATCTAAGGTTTAAATCCCGTGCAGTTCGCTAAAGTTTAAAAAGATATGAATAGTATTGATGGAGAACCCAAATCCCAAATGATACCGTTGTGGACTAAATCTTTTAGTGCTTTTTGCTTGGGTCTACTTGTGATGTTCGCAGGTAATATCGTTCTGGTTGGTTGTAGTGAACCCGCTAAAAATTCCGAAACTGTAGAAGAATCGGAAAAAGAATCTCAGAACGTTAATAAGGCTGATGATGACGATGACGAGGGCGAAGAGACAAATCGCTCCTCCGAGCAAGATGACGATGAGGAGAAGGATGGAGAAGATAAGGATTAGCAGTGGCGATTCACCTAGCGCGATCGCTTTATAGCCGCAGCCAGCGATTCGCGTGTACTCGGACAACGAATTGCTGGTTCCTTTATTACTCAATATTCTCACCGTAAGGCGTTCTGATTGAAGTATGGCAAAGCAGGAAAATCCTCTCACGGGAGAAGCACTCATTAAGGAAGTTTGTCGGCGGATTCGGGTTGCCCGTAGCTACTGGGATGCTCATAATAACGCTGCTTGTCGGGGAGAACGCGATCGCGCCTTAGCGCTTTACAACACGCTGACGAAAGAACAAAAAGACCAGATTCCGCAGCAGTTGCGGGTGTGGCTTCGCTACCGCAGTGAAAAATACTTTGGCGCACACCGAACGCCGCCCAAGTCGAAACGAAAGTCAAAGTAGGATTGGGGGGAAAGTGCGATCTATTCCTAACCTGGAAGCCGTGCAGCTCCAACAGTTTGAGGGTTGTATGAACGGTTATTGCTCTACAACAGCTATACCAGGAAGTTTTAGCATACAACTCAAGTTTGCAGGTTGTGTAGTTCCATCTGCCTTAAAACGAGTTTTACTTGCAGAGAAAACAATCTGTTTTCTTGCCCTAGTTACACCTACATAAAACACGCTTAATTCTTCTAAGAAATTTTTCTCGTTTCTACTATCTACCGTTAAATTGCAGTTGCTTTTATGGTTACAGGCTCCGCAGAGTCCATTCCAGTTAGGCATAGAGTATTGCTCCATATCTGGCATTAAGACATAATCCCATTCCAATCCTTTTGCCCCATGAATGGTTGATATGATGACATTCTCATTAACATATTCCATATTTTGCTTCAAGGTTCTATTCTCAAAAGTATCCCTTATAAGAATTAATTTATCTTCAGCACTTAAGAATGAGTAATCACTTAAAGCTCTAGACAAAAATACTTCTAGTAAATTCAGCAGTGACTTTATCACTGGACTGCTACTATGTTTAAATGTTTCTGCAATTTTAATGTAAAACTTACTCAAGGTTCCTTTGGAAATCCTAATATCCTTTCTTAATTGCTCGGTGAATTGAGAAGAACACTCTCTATGAAATGATAAATATTCTGAATCATCATCTCCAAAGAGAGCATAAAAATAGGAAATATTCTTCTCCATAAGGACTTCAATAATTTTATTTACGTTTTCTCCTCTTTGTTTTACTAAAATCGCAACCTTGCACAGTTGACGATCTTCGGAAGAGATCAAAGAAATTATCTTTTGTGCAATTTTCTCCGATTCTTCTAGTTGATTATTGACAGATATAAATGGAACTTCTGCCTTTATTTGAATAGCTGGAGCATCAGGCTTTTCTGCATTTAGTCTGATATTTTTATCCAGTTGAAGCATCTGTGGATTAGACATAAATCTATAGTTCTTTTCCAGTGCTATCCGATCCATAGATAAGAGTTGTTCTGCCTCAAGCATTAAATTGGGTATAGCACCTATAAAACCATATATTCTTTGCAAGGAATCTCCTATAAAAACCAATTGAGATCTATCAGCTACTAGCTTCTTCAATAAAGCCCAACTTAAAACATTTGTATCCTGAAACTCATCCACAATAATCATGGGGAAATAACCCTGATAGAAGTGAAGCACTTCACTATAGTCCTGAAATAGCCTTAAAGTAAGCGCAAGGATTCCATTAAAACTTATATAATCCTTATCAAGAAAGCTTTCTATGATTCCATCTGTGTATCGATTGAAGAATTTTAATACATGTTGTTTGTCTACACTCTTAACAGCATCACTATATTCGGTAAAGATTGAAGCTTTATCATAAGATATATCTAGCAGTGCAGTTATTTCTTGGCTTTCCGAATCATCTACAGATTTCAGTATCTCTATATTAGATAGATTAGAATGTAGCAAATAACCATATTTTTTTAGGATATGCCTACAAAAACCATGATAATTTGAGACAAATAATCTTTCATTTACCCTAAATTGATTTGAATTGATAGGCTGAATTAGGTGAGGCAAATGTTCAGAAAGCTCTTTTTTAATTTTATATGCTGCATTAACACTAAATGTTAGCGTAAGTATTTTCTTAGGATGAGCAATTTGTCCAGTAGCTAACAGATAAGCTACCTTACTGATCATAGTTTTCGTCTTCCCGTAGCCAGCAGGAGCTTCAACAATAAGTCTCTTAGACTCCGAGAAGATAACCTCAAGCTGCTTTTCATCGTCAGAGTGTAGAGTTCTAAGCTTCTCTAATAATTGATGCTGTTCTGATTCACTTAGCATTGGTCGATAATTCAACTGCTTTTTGAATTAAATCTTTATACACTTGAGGAATTTCAGTAACGTATTTACTTAAATCTCTTCCACGAAGAAGACTTTTATTGCTTCTCAAATTCTTAAGAATAGTCTCTTTTAAGAGACGCTTTAGTTCTTGGTTTTTCTCTGGGGATAAAGAAGCTAACTGAGGATGAATTAGGTTGTGAGGATCGAGAGTAAGACTGAGGCTCTTAGCCTGTTCAATGAAAAAGTTAGCCTTTTTACTATCCGGAAATTCTTCCTCTAAATATTTTGCGTAATCTACGATATTGAAGCTATCATACATATCTTCTTCAAAATCCTTTCCTTGAGTGAAAAACAAATTTGGAGTACCATCATATTTGTTCTTCTGATCAGCATCCATTAACCCTATATTTTGAATACCAAACTCATTTAGCAATTTCATTAAAGGTGGAATCGAATCAGCACTTCCTGCTTGAACGGCGCTAACTCCTAATTCATCTAAATCAACATTTATTTGCTCACAAAGAATAGGGAAAGCGCCAAGTTCACTATCGCCTTCTACCAAAATTACTACTTTTGAAAAAAACGCTTCTTTAACATAAGGCAGATTCTTAAGTAACTGTTTTTCAGTAGCTGTATCTAGGTTTATATCAAACCCATTTTTGACAACAAGACAGCCGTTATCATCCTTATATATTCTTAGAAACTGTCTATAGTCATTTAGTAAAATGTTAGGCGAATGTGAAACAACTATCATTTGTCCAAGCAATCTATTTATTTGAAATATGTCTGCTAGAAGAGATCTAAAATCTGGCTCATCGTTATTTACTACCCGCAGAAAATATTTGATTAAACTTCTCTGAGCATAAGGATGCAAGTGAATCTCCGGTTCATCCAACCCTATTAGGACTGGAATGCACTTTTCTTTTTCTGCACTTGAGCTATCTTCGACAATACATCTATCTAAACGCTGCTTGCTAAGGCTTAGTAACCTTTCGAGAATTGACAAGGTGATAATTATTGAGAATTGTACACCATAACCTAATTTTTCCAAGGTTCGCTTATTATCATCCGCTAATAATATGAGCTTTGCCAATAAGTTCTCTTTATTCTCTTCCCTAACAGCTTGCACAGAAAAATCTTTAAACGATTTAATTTTTTGTAAAGATTGGTTGACTTCGATTAGAAATTCATCAACTTTTTCAGTGATTACAAAATCAGAGTCCTGCAAACAGCCATTTTGTAGATACTTGACTATAATATGATTCAGGAATTTTCCAACACCTCTATTATTAGAAAAGCTTAGTTCAGATGATGGATTTCTTAGTGAGTCATAATTTATGTAATTGACACATCTTACTCTGCTACTATGAATAACTGTTTTTGTTTCTTGATGTTCAAACTTAATTATTTCATCAGGAGATTCTTGAATAGCTACTATATTTATTTGCTCTCTGTTGTTAGGATCAAATAAATCATCAAAAAAACCTTGCTCAATATCCGAAACTCCCAAGGAAAAACTAATTTGAATTTGATTATCTAGATCAAAAAAATCTGATTCAACAAAATTATTTTTATTAAAAATTATATTTAATAAATCGAGTAAATTTGATTTACCTAAATTATTTTCCCCAATAATGAAGTTTGTTGTAGGATGAAACTTTATTTTCACCCCATCTAAGTTCCGATAGTTCTTGATATCAAGCGTAGAAATCCTCATAAGGCTTAGGCACTGTGCAAATTACCGTATATTCTAGCTTCAAAAACAGGCTATCGCAGCCTCACCCCCAAAAGGAAGTGAGGCAAACCGCCCAACTTACAAGCCATTCTAAAAGAAAGCGATCGCAAACGAAGCCTCATCCATTCATGCCTCTATCTTGGGTGAAGTGTTGCCAAGCCAAGGGAAACAGAATCATCCATCGAGAGTCATTAGTAAGTAGTTAATCACTACTACCTTTGCCTTGAGTATGAAGAAAACAACTGCCTTAACAGTGACAGTCCTCGCGATCGCTACACTTGTGGGGACATCTGTGGCAAAATCGGCTGGCTTCTTCGCTCAAGCACCAACCCCTGCCGTGGCTCAAGCTAAACCATCTTGGGAAAACTCCAAGCTAGTTCACAAGTTGCCCACTGTCGCGAACTATGCCAAGTTTAGCTCTAATGGGCTTCTACTCGTGTGTAATGGTGAACAGGGTAAAGCCATTCAGTTGTGGGATGTAAGGAAAGGGGAATTACTCTCATCTATCAAAGCCGACGATACCACTACCACTTCCTTTGGAGATGTTGCCATCAGCCCTGATGGACAGTTTGTTGCCAGCATCATCTACTCGCAAATTGATAAATCAATAGGGGTTGGTCTGTGGAATAGAAAAACCGGAGAAGCGATCTGGAAAAAACCAATTTTTACCAATAGCGCCGAGTTTCGCTCCCCTAAGGATTCTGGGGAAAATTTCCCGGCTAGCATTGTTTCCAGCTTGGAATTTAGCCCAAACGGACGATTTATTGCCAGTAGCGCCCGAAAATATTTTGGTTCCGAAAATCCGCAGATTCAGCTATGGGATGTAGCAACCGGCGAAAAGCGTTTTGTACTCAGGAGTAATATCAAATCTTTACGAAGGATGAGTTTTAGCCCTGATAGCCAAGTGTTAGCCAGCCTCGGTTCCAATGAATCTATCCTCAAGGGAGGAACTTATCACTGGCAAGGCTTGATTCAACTTTGGAATCCTAACACAGGTCAACTCCTCCATACCCTAAAAGAAAAAAATGAGTTAATTCCCAAGAGCATAGCCTTTAGCCCGGATGGTCGAACGTTAACCAGTCTGTCAAAAGACGCGATATATGAAGCTCACCTCCGCACTTGGGACGTGAACACGGGTGGAACTGTGCGTACTGTTCCGGCTTCGGTAGACAGAACGGATGACCAGTTATCACTCAGTCCTGATGCTAAAACCTATCTGGTAGCTGGTCAGGTAGCTGGTTCACGTATTATTAATGCCGAAATTCGCAAGGAATGGCCTCTTGGTGGTTTTGATGTGAGTAGTGGTGCTAGTACCGGATTATTTAGCCCAGATGGTCAGATGTTGGCTGTTCCAACGGTAGCAGGAATTCCGATTTGGCAAGCTGGTAATTAGTAATTGGGGTTTTGTTGAAAGAGTAATGAACTAACCTTGAACAGGAACTGTTCGATATTTCCAATAGTGGAGCAGCAAACGGAGGGAACACTTCAACATCGACGGCTGACGCAGGAGTAGCACTTTCGTTTTACGGTGCAGCTGTGCCAGGTAATGCCCCTTTCTAGATTGCGATCGCTTCCATCTGCTGAAAATTTTCTTTGAGCATTTGGGCGATCGCTAAGCGATCGCTACAAAACCTTATGCACTAAGTTTGTCTTGGTGAAGGGGAACCTGTGCAGGCGATCGCTTTCGCTTGGATACTGGTTATCTTATCGTAATAGAGCCAAGGCAAATTCAACAGGAACCGAATTGATAAAAACTGCCATGCAGGGTAAACTGTTTGAGCCGAAAACACCCCTCCGATGCAAATTGTGGGAGATTCGCCTTGACTGGGGTGGGAAGAAGTAGAAGAAGTGAGTGAGCGTTGAAATCAACGCGATCGCACCATTGAATAAAATGCACCTATATTGATTCTGGGAAAGCAGCCAGCCATGACTCAAGCCTTACCCAAAGCGATCGCATTTGAAGACTTTCTAGAGTGGAAGCCCGAAATTGGACGCTATGAACTGCATGACGGGGTGATTCAAATTTTTAAGATTGGAGTGGTGAGTGAACAGCAACAACAAAATGAAAGCTGAGGAAACAGAAGTTTTTGTATTTCCAGCATCTTTTGCTCAGCAGCGATTGTGGTTTCTCGACCAACTCTTCCCAGGCAATACCTTTTACAATGTAGCCGCTGCACTTCGCCTAAAAGGTTCGCTCAACACTTCGGCGCTGGAAGAGACGTTCAACGAAATTGTGCGTCGCCATGAAGCTTTGCGTACTACTTTTAGGATGCTTAATGGGCAACCCGTCCAGGTAATTGCTCCCAGCTTAACCATACCCCTGCCAGTAGTAGATTTGCAATCGCTACCAGCAACCGAACGGGAAGCGGAGACTCAACGAATAGCTACTCAGGAGCGATCGCGTCCTTTCGATTTATCTCACGACTCGTTACTGCGAGTGATGCTGCTACAGCTAGGCTCCTCAGAACACGTACTTTTGCTGAATCTGCACCACATTATCTGTGATGGTTGGTCGATTGGGGTGCTAATTCGGGAACTAGGAATACTGTATGCAGCCTTTGCAAATAAAGAGCGATCGCCCTTGCCAGAACTGCCGATTCAATATGCAGACTTTGCCGACTGGCAGCGCGAATGGCTACAGGGTGAGGTTCTGGAGTCTCAGTTAGCCTACTGGAAGCAGCAGCTGGACAATATCCCCTCACTGAATTTGCCTACTGACAAACCTCGCCCAGCTACTCCAACCTACCGAGGCGCGACGCAATTTCTAGAGTTACCGAAAAGCCTGAGTGAGGAATTAGAGGCACTTTCGCAGCGCCAAGGCGTGACTGTGTTCATGACTCTCTTGGCGGCATTTCAAATCTTACTCTATCGCTACACTCAGCAATCAGATATTCTTGTCGGCTCACCAATTGCTAACCGCAACCGTCGCGAAATTGAGGGATTAATTGGTTTTTTTGTCAATAGTTTGGTGCTGCGTACTAATTTATCAGGCAATCCAACATTTCTAGAATTGCTGAGCAGAGTACGGGAGGTTACGCTAGGAGCTTATGCCCATCAAGACTTACCCTTTGAGAAGCTAGTAGAGGAACTGCATCCAGAGCGAAACCTGAGCCAACATCCCTTGTTCCAAGTTGCGTTTAGTCTGCAAAATACTCCCATTGAGGCGTTAGAATTGCCAGGTTTAACGCTCTCGCAGTTGGAGTTTGACAGCCCAAGCGCCAAGTTCGATCTAGAGTTTCACTTGTGGGAATCGCCGGAAAGTTTTAAAGGGCAAGTAATATACAGCACTGATTTATTTGATGATGCTACCATTACTCGGATGCTGGGACATTACCAAACGCTGCTGGAAAGTATTGTTGCAAATCCACAAAAGCGCCTTGGTGAATTAACAATCTTGACGAATGCAGAGCAGAAACAACTATTAATATTTAGCCACAATCAATCTACAACCCAAAATTTACCATCCAAAATAGAGGATTGTTTCCATCAGTTATTTGAAGCGCAGGTAGAGCAAAGCCCGGATGCGATCGCGCTCATTTTTCAAAATCAGCAATTAACCTACCGCGAATTGAATATCAGAGCCAATCAACTTGCACACCACCTGCAACAACTGGGTGTAGTTCCAGACGTTTTAGTGGGCATTTGTGTAGAACGTTCTGTAGATATGATAGTGGGACTATTGGGCATCCTCAAAGCAGGTGGAGCATACCTACCTTTAGATCCAAGCTATCCGCAAGAACGTCTTAATTTCATGCTGGAAGACGCTCAAATATCCATCTTATTAACGCAATCTATATTAGCTCCCCTTTGGAAAGACTGTTGGGGGGAGCGCCAACACGGTTTGTCTGTAGTTTGTTTGGATACGGACTGGGATGAGATCGCTTACCATCCCCAACACAACCCAACCAGTAACGTAACACTTGATAATCTAGCTTATGTCATCTACACCTCTGGCTCAACCGGAAAACCAAAAGGTGTTTTAGTACAGCACAGAGGAGTGTCTAACTTAGCAGAAGCTCAGATCGAAGTTTTCAAGTTACAGCCAAGCGATCGCATCTTACAATTTGCATCCTTGAGTTTTGATGCCTCAATCTTTGAAATTATCATGGCATTGCGAATAGGAGCAACACTTTACATAGCTAAAAAAGAATCTCTTTTGCCTGGACAAGCTTTAATAAAGCTATGCAAAGACAATAATATTACTTGCATCACCCTTCCGCCTGCTGTACTTGCGGTATTACCAAAAGAAGAACTTCCCGCACTGCATACTATAATTTGTGCAGGTGAATCTTGTTCTAAAGATATTGTCAACAAATGGGCTTCTGATCACAGATTTTTTAACGCTTATGGGCCAACTGAAGCAACTGTTTGGGCTACGATTGCAGAAATTAATGACAATAGCGAAAAGCCGCCCATCGGTCGCCCAATTGCTAATACTCAAATTTATATATTAGATAGATATTTACAGCCAGTACCTATCGGTATTAGTGGCGAATTGTACATCAGCGGTGATGGACTAGCACGCGGCTATCTAAACCGTCCGGAATTAACTGCTGAACGGTTTATTCCTAACCCTTTTATAAAGGCAGTAAAAATAGAAAATGAAGCACAAATACAGGTAAATTCTTCTTTCTACCCCCTTAAAGAGGAGAGTAGAACCGAGCGTCTTTATAAAACAGGTGACTTAGCGACGTTTAAACCAGATGGAAACATTGAGTTTTTAGGACGCATTGACGAACAGGTTAAAATTCGCGGTTTTCGCATCGAATTAGGAGAAAGTGAGGCGGTTCTGAGGCAGTACCCAGCAGTTAAAGAAGCGGTGGTAATTGTGCGTGAAGATAGACCTGATGATAAGCGTTTAGTAGCTTATATTGTACCGCAGCAAAATCAGGCGTTAACCACCATTGAAATTCGCGATTTCCTGAAGAAGAAGTTACCAGATTACATGGTACCTTCATTTTTTGTATTGATAGATTCTCTACCGCTGACTGTTAATGGAAAAGTAGCTCGTCTAGCATTACCTACACCATTCAATTTAAAATCTGAAATCTCGAATTTAACCTTACACGTTGCTCCTCGTACTTCTACAGAATCAACTTTAGCAAAAATTTGGGCTGAAGTTCTTAACATTGAGCGTGTAGGTATTGGCGATAACTTCTTTGACTTGGGTGGAAATTCCCTGCTGGCTATACGCCTCATGGATGAGGTATACAAGCAGTTTAAGCGCGAGTTACCGCTGTCTACCCTCTTCTTAAATCCGACAGTTGAAAGTTTAGCAAGCACTTTATTTGTAGAAAATAATTCTCGGTCTTGGTCGCCTTTAGTTGCAATTCAACCTAAAGGTTCAAATCCACCTTTTTTCTGCGTACATCCTATTTTTGGTGTAGTTTTCCCTTATTACGAATTAGCGTATCATTTGGGCAAAAATCAGCCTTTTTATGGGTTACAACCGCGAGGTATTGATGGAGAACAGCCCCCAATAACTCGCATTGAGGATATGGCAGCTTATTATATTGAAGCGTTGCGCGTGGTGCAGCCAAAAGGCCCTTATTTTTTAGGAGGGTGGTCTTTTGGAGGTTTGGTTGCTTTTGAAATGGCTCAACAATTGCAAAAATCCGGGCATGAAGTGGGTCTAGTTGCTATGCTTGATACTTTAGCACCAGGTTCGGATAATCAACCTTCTTTTAAAGATGGTTTCAGGTTTCTTTTTACCATAGCAACGCGATATATATGGTCATTTATTATAGATTATTTTTATTTACTTACTGATAGTAAAAACAACTCTCAGAGTTTTATATCTCATTTTCCTATTTTAAATAAATTGGTTCTGCTGCTGGAGAAAAATCTGTTTTGGCGCTCGATATTGGGCGAGGAGGCTATAGCTAATCTCATGTCTCAGGAGTCTAGGTCGCAGATTTTAAGAGAGTTAACAATTCAACCTATGCTTCGCGTTTTCCATGCTAACAGCGAAGCAACTCTCAACTATAGTCCACAAGTCTACCCGAACCGAATTACTCTTTTTAAGACTAGCGTTCAGTTAAAAACGGAGCAAGATACAAGTATGGGCTGGAGCAATCTAGCTGTTGGAGGGGTGGAAATTCATAATATTCCTGGCAATCATCTAACTATGCTAAAAAAACCTCATGTTCAGGTTCTCTGTGAACAGCTAAAAGCTTGTATTGAGAAGGTATAAGGTGTAGGCTTTTGATTTTTGGCGTAGCACAGTCAGAGGATGATACCGGGAGGTACGGGGATAGTTTTATACTTTAGGTAATGTAAGAAGCGAATTGATAATTTCAGCATCTCTTGCGGCTTGGAATAGCAAAGTATCTTTCCTTTATAGTTGAGCCAAATAATGTCTTAGTTCACATTCCGCACCCTCAAGTGTCATATGTCGAAATGAGGATGCGGAATGGGGATAAAAATAGTCTTCGGAAAGGCATTTTGTCAATAAATATGAGTTTTTGATAATAAAATTTACGCATATAGTGTGAAGTTACTGTGAAGGGAACCCCATAAACACTAGATGTATAATTCATTAGATTATATGCTGCCCTGTATCTACCATGAATGCCGCCTACAATGCCCCAAAACTAACGCCTACGATTCCCCCCAAGGTAACTCCCCGATTTGAAGGACTTCAGTTCAGATTAAGATTACCTGTAGCGGGCGAAAATAAGGGTAGCTACTCCACCGAGGGAAATCCACCGCGAAAGGGATGTCCCCGAATGCCACCATCTATTCAGCTGCGACAGTATCAGCGGGAAGCTGTTGCTAATTGGTTTGCCAACAAAGGGCGTGGTACGCTGAAGATGGCGACTGGTAGCGGCAAGACTATTGCGGCATTAGCGATCGCAACTGAACTGTATCAACAAATCGGCTTGCAAGTGTTGCTGATAGTCTGCCCATATCGGCATTTGGTGACGCAATGGGCGCGAGAATGCGAGAAATTTGGATTAGAACCAGTCTTAGCTTTTGAGAATGTCCGCAACTGGCAAAGTCAGCTATCGACGCAACTTTACAACTTGCGTTCTGGCAACCAACATTTTCTCACAGTCATTACTACAAATTCCACGCTTATCGGTGAGGGGTTGCAGTCCCAATTAAAGTATTTTCCCCCAAAAACTTTAATTGTGGGAGACGAAGCCCATAACCTCGGCGCACGACGTTTAGAGGAAAGTTTGCCTTCTAGTATTGGGTTGCGCTTAGGACTTTCGGCAACACCAGAACGCTATTTTGATGATGCAGGTACGCAATCTTTATTTGATTACTTTGGCACAGTTATAAAACCAGAATTTACCCTGAAAGATGCAATTCAACAGGGGGCGCTGGTACATTATCTTTATTATCCCATACTTGTAGAACTAACAGAAGCGGAAGCGCGTACTTATACCAAACTAAGTGCCAGTATTGGCAGACATCTTCTGTTTAAACAACGGGATAATATTGCGGCAAATTTTGAAGACAATGAAGAATTGAAGCCGTTGTTGATGAAGCGGGCGAGATTAATTGGTGCTGCTGCTAATAAGTTAGAAGCTTTGCGCGAGTTAATGAGTCAACGCCTGGATACTTCCCACACCTTATTTTATTGCGGCGATGGTTCCGTACATAGCGATTTCGCTAACTCGAATAATTTCGTTTCACGCCAATTCAAAGCTGTTGTTAAAATTCTGGGAGAAGAACTGGGTTATCGCGTTAATACCTACACTGCCGAAACACCTTTGTCAGAAAGAGAGAATTTGCGGCGACAATTTGAAAATGGCGAATTACAGGGTTTGGTTGCTATTCGTTGTTTAGATGAAGGTGTCGATATTCCAGCAATTCAAAACGCGGTAATTTTGGCGAGTAGTAGCAATCCGCGCCAATTTATTCAGCGTCGAGGGCGAATTTTGCGCCCTCATCCAGGCAAGGAACGTGCTACTCTATTTGACACAATTGTACTGCCTCCAACTTTAGATAGAGACACTTTTGAAGTAGAGAGAAATTTGCTGCGGAAGGAGTTGCGGCGCTTTGTAGAATTTGCCGATTTAGCTGACAATGCAGGAGAAGCCAGAATGAAATTGTTAGCTTTGCAAAAGCGCTATGAATTGTTGGATTTGTAAATTATCTAAGAAAGGAGAAACCAACCGATCCAAGCGCCGAGAACGCAGAGAAAGAGAGGAGATTATTGTGCTTCTGGTTTCTTTTCTCTTCTCCCCTCTTTTCTTTGCGCTCTATAGCGCTAACGCGCATGGCTTCGCTAGTGCGTCTTTGCGGTTCATTGCTCTTAGCACTTTATGCTTTTATAAATTTAAGCTAAAATTAAGTAACCTTTCAGGGTGGCATGAAAATGACAAACGAACCGAATATAAATGATGTGCAAGAGCCAATAAAGTCAGCTTCACCAGAAGTGCAACAAATTATTGAACGAGTGTGCCAGCTAGAAAAAGGTAGGCTAGACAAGAAAAGTCTCGGACATATTAATAATGATATTTTAGCAATTGTAAAGGAAGTGGTGAAATGAAGCTTACTTCAATCAAACTTTGCAACTTTCGCTCCTTCTATGGCAAGACACCAGAGATTTTGTTGGCTAGTGGAGATGTTCGGAATACTACTATTATTCATGGCAACAACGGCGCAGGAAAAACCAGTTTATTAAATGCGTTTTCTTGGGTGCTGTACGAGAAATTTAGCGCGGCTTTTGCATCAGTTGAGCAGTTAGTGAATAAGAGAGCGATCGCAGAAGCGAAATCGGGCGAAGCTGTCGAATGCTGGGTAAAAATTGGCTGGGAACATGACAGTAGACGCTATCAAGCTCAACGCCTCTGCCGTGTTTATAAAAATGAAACTGACTTTGAGGCTGGCAAAAGTCAATTACTGATGTATGTAGCTGGAGATGATGGGCGCTGGTTACTGCCGCGAGAACATCCAGAAGATATAATTAATCAAATTTTACCAGGTAGTTTGCATCAGTATTTTTTCTTTGACGGAGAGCGAATTGAACAAATAGTTCGCTCTGATAAAAAAGCCGAAATTGCCGAGGCTACTAAAAAGCTTCTGGGTGTGGAAGTGTTAAATAACTCTATTAAGCATCTGAAAGAAGCTGAGAAAACTCTCAGAAGTGAGTTAGAAGCGATTGGCGACTCCGAAACCAAACAACTGTTAAAACAGCAACAAAATCTCGAAAAGGAAAGCGAACAACTCGCCCAGCGTCAGCATGAAATAATCCAAGAATTGTCAAACCAACAAACCTTAAAAAAAGAAACCAGTCACCGTTTGCGCGAACTTAGTGCAGCTAAACAGTTACAAGAAAGACGGCAAGAATTAGAAAATCTGAAAGCATCTAACCTAGAAAACCTTAAAAGAAGCAAGGAAGCACTGAAAAAAGCAATTTCTACGCGGGGTTATACGGTATTGCTATCGGAAACCACCGCTCAATTTCGGACAATTGTGGATGATTTGAAGCAGCGAGGCGAGTTGACGACTGGAATTTCGCGAGAATTTGTTAAAGATTTACTGAACTCTAAGCGCTGTATTTGTGGTGGAGAATTGCACGATGGAAATCATGCTCATGCAAATGTGAGCGGTTGGCTAGATAAAGCGGGAATTGCCGCTGTAGAAGAAACAGCAATTCGCATGATAGCTCAGGTAGATGAAATTGATAAGCAAGCTCCGGCTTTTTGGGAAGAAATTGACAGAGAGCAAGCTAATATTAGTAGATTTAGACAAGATATTTCTCAGATAGAAGCGGAATTAGATAAAATTCAAGAAAAGTTGAGGAAAGATCCAAGTGATGATATTCGCAACCTACAAAAACGGTTGGATGAAATTGAATCCAGAATTTTAGAGCTAACGCTAGATCAAGGAGCAAATCAGCAGCAAGTTATAAATTTAAAAGCTGAAATTGAAGACTTAGGCAAACAAATTGCTAAACATAAAATGAATGAGGAAAAGCAAGCATTAGCTCAGCGACGCATTGCTGCAACTCAAGAGGCAATTGAACGTTTAACGAAAGTGAAGATATTGCAAGAACAACAGTTTCGCTTAGAGTTAGAGAAAAGAGTACAACAAATATTTACGGACATTTCTTTTACGCCTTACATCCCCAGAATTAGCGAAAAATACGAGCTGACTCTAGTGGAAAACACCGCAGGTTTAGAGGCTCCTGTTGCAGCTTCTACGGGCGAAAATCAAATTCTCAGTCTATCGTTTATCGGTAGCATTATTGACAGGGTGCGAGAATGGAGCCAAAACAAAATGCTGATGGTTCCAGACAGCAACACCTTCCCGATTGTGATGGATTCTCCGTTTGGCAGTTTGGATGAAATTTATCGGCGACAAATTGCTAAGATAATTCCAAAATTAGCAAATCAATTGGTAGTTTTGGTGACTAAAACTCAGTGGCGGGGTGAAGTTGCTGAAGAAATAGCCGATAGAATAGGTAGAGAGTATGTATTGATTTATTATTCTTCTAAACCTGACTGCGAACAAGATTCAATTGAGATAAATGGAAATATATATTCTTTGGTGCGGCAAAGTCCGAATGAGTTTGAATATACGGAAATTGTAGAGGTCGATTATGGTTTCTAGTTCAGCGCCTAATGTGCAGGATTTGGTAACGGATACCTGGGTAAAAGCCAGTTGGGATGAGTTTTTAGCATTTGCTAATAGCCCAAATTATGAAAAGGGAAGGTTCTATTACCATAAAGGATACATGAGGATTGAAATGGCAGCAGTAGGGCCTCGACACGGACATCACAATTCAATTGTTTCGTACATTATTCTTCTTTATGCAACTATTGAAAATATTCCGATTGTTGTCTTTACCAATACCAGTTTTAGGAAAGCAGGTTTAGATGAATTTCAACCTGACTTGGCTTTCTGCATCGGTTCGGAGTTGAATATACCTCCTGAAACTAATTCACCTGTTGATTTGAATGAGTACAATCCCCCTACGTTGGCGGTAGAAATCGGTGCATCTACTATTAGTGATGATTTGGGGCGAAAGCGGTTATTATACGAACGTTCGGGAGTAGGGGAATATTGGGTTGTTGATGCTAATTTAAGGGATGCGATCGCATTCTCTATCTCTCAAGGACGCAGTGGTGAAATACACGAGTCGCTAGTATTACCAGGATTAGAAATAGCTTTAGTTAAAGAAGCACTGCAACGGAGTCAAACAGAGGATGATGGGGCAATTACTCGCTGGTTACTCCAAAGATTTAGCAAGAGTTAAAACAGCGCGATCGCATTCCTTCCCTCGTTATCAGGTTGAAGTAAGGGAACGAGAAAGCGTAAAAATACTTCTTTTATTTTAGTTGACATAAAAACATTTTCATGAGTAAGAGTCTCAAAGTCCTGACACATCCTTTCGTTGGTTCCCTGTTTTTTGCTTCCCTATTGATCGCAACCCCCAATCAAGCCGCCTTTAGTGACATTAACAGCCATTGGGCGAAAGAATGTATCAGCCAGATGGCACCGCGAAAGCTAGTCAGTGGCTACCCAGATGGCACTTTTCGCCCCAACGCTACTATCACTCGCGCTGAATTTGCCGTGTTGATGCTGAATGCTTTTCCCGATGCACCAATAAAGCGCAATGGCACGAGTTTTAAAGATGTGCCTACGAGTTACTGGGCGCATAAGGCAATTCAAGATGCTTACAGACGAGGCTTTTTTTCCGGCTATCCAGGCGGAGTTTTTCAACCCAACCAAGCTATCCCGCGATCGCAAGCTGTAGGCGTTGTGGCTGGTGCTAAAAATTATAGTATCCCGGAAAATCCGACTCAAACTCTTGGGCAGTATTTTAACGATGCGACACAGATTCCAGAATATGCCAAGAATGCGATCGCATCCGCCGCAGTTAACAGCATCGTCGTCAACTATCCTAACGTCAAACAGCTAAAACCCAATCAAACTGCCACTCGTGGGGAAGTCGCAGCGTTGATGTGTCGGGCGTTAAATATATATGCTGTACCGCCACAATACATCGCCGGGGTGGAAGTGCAACCGATGGAAGTGCGGACTTTACCGGGAAAACTCGATACCGTTCCCACGTTTAATAGTAATAGCCCCGAACTTGTGACAACTGAAGGTATTTTGCTTTCTACCTTTCCCCCAACTGGTAAACAAGTACCCCAAGCACATTTAAACTTTCCCTTTCAAGGGCGATTTGATATATTTTCTCACCACATCGCCAGATCGGAAACTCAAAATAGCACTTTATATCAAGGCATGATTGTCCACAATCCAGGCGATCAACCCGCCACTGTGGAAGTGTTGCAAGCTGCTAGTTATCTCTCTACTCCAGAAGCGCCTTTTATAGCTTTACCCGACATCGTAGAAAATCCCAACGGAACAGTCTATTCTGGCCCTGGCAGTCGTACTATGAATGATGTGTTGCGGGGAGTTAGACAGTCGAATTTTCCCGAAAAGTTGGTAATACCGCCTGGACAATCGGTAATGTTGATGAATCGGGCAATTCCAGTGCAGGCTCCTTCATCAAATGGTCGCTCGACGATGATGCGATTGTCCAGCGATCGCGCTGTCTATGTCGCCAACTTAGCCAAGAATTCCAGTCGTCCGCCCACGTTAGCAGAGTGGCAAAAGTTACTCGATACAGGCAGTTTAGCAGGAAAGCGCGATCCAGTTCCCACGCCTTTAGATCCTCCCAGAGAACCAACCATTTTCAGTCGCGTGGCGGGTGTCTCTCAAGGGGCGCAGTGGCAGGCTCAAATTACTGATAATAATAGTTCGGATTTGAGCATTCCTCCACCAGGAAAAGCAATTTCTTATCCTTTAGGTACTCTACATTTAATTACCCTTGGTACTGGGCAAATTCAAAGCGCTCCGATATTAGCTAGATATTCGGATACGGCCTACTTTGCCCATAGTAACTATGGAGTGGAATACAATCTTAGTTTACCACTGAATAACTCTACAAATCAACCCCAAACTGTTACTATATCGGTACAAACACCGTTGAAAGATGAAGGTGGTACAGACAGACTTTTGTTCTTAAATCCACGAGTTAATCAAGTGTTTTTTCGAGGTACAGTTAGGGTAAGTTATACTGACGATAATAAAGTTGAAAAAACGCGCTACGTTCATCTGGTACAGCGACGCGGACAACCTGGTGAACCGCTAGTAACGCTGAAGATGCCACCAGGCGAAAAAAGGCAAGTACGGGTAGACTTTCTTTATCCCCCAGATTCTACTCCGCCGCAGGTTTTGACTGTGAAAACGGCAGGATGATTCAAATGCGATCGCATCCTCAAAAACTTCTGACACATTTGTTATAAAGGTTTAAATACGGCTTGGGGATAGCGATCGCGTAATCTGGGAGAGTGCGATCGCGTGTTTTGGGGAGAGTGCGATCGCTTCCAGCTTTCAGTTAAGATGTCAAAAAACCATATATTTATAAAATGGCTGAAACGGGCAGAATTAGAGTTGCTAAAGATAAAGCAGATTTAGTGAAGGCTTTAACATCGGCAGATGGTGCAACAGGCCCTTTCCAAACCTATGCTGATGTAATCGTGTTTGCAGCAGCTTTAGGTGCAAAGCATAAAAAGCGTGTACCTTTAGGGGAAATTTCTAAAAGAGAACCTTCTCCCATTAGGTTAGAGTATTTTGCAACAATGGGTCATGATTGGGTAATCAAATTATTAGGCATTACTGAAACTCAAGATATAAAAATTTTATCCCTTAATGAAGAAGAATATGAAGCTAAACGCAATCATATCTTTGAAGAGTACGCTAATGGTGGACTAGAGCTCCTGCAAAATGAGTTGCGCGGATCAGTAGATTATTCAGAGCGAATTTTATTATTTTTAAGTTATGAACGAACGTACAAAGAGCAGCAAGACGAGGAATTTGACTTGAGCAAGTTTTTGTCTTGAACTAATCTTTGAAATCGTTGGGTCATTACCCTTCTGTTATAGGTAAATTTAAATCTTCGTTCCAAGGCCTTCTTAGCCTGCAATTGTCTGCTAACGTTGACAAATCTTCTTTTATTTGTTTTCTCACATTAGCACTATCTTGAAGCTTAATAGTCCATTCTGCTTTCCAAAACTCTTGAGGAAGTAATTTAACAATATGTAAAACCTGTGTTTCTAATTGTTCAGAATTAAAAATATCTACAAGGCTTAATTCCCATGCAAACTTCAAACGATCAGTAATGAACTCATTCAAGGCATTGATATTTACTTTCTTCATGAATGTGTTTTCTTTACCCCATAATTCTGTATAGTTGTCTTTTATAACTCGCCATATAGCACAAAAAATCTCAACTAAAGAATCTTCATCCTCATCCAAAAATGTAAACATTGCTCTTAAATATTTTATAGATTGTTCTATTGCTGCAATTTCAACTAATTGATTACCCTCTTTATTGTATGGCCACTTAAGTAAATTTTGAAAAGGGCTTATATCTAGATCATTGACATCTCGGAGTGTAGGTGATGTATTTCCATATTTTACGCCTGCTTTTAAAAGGCGATTTTGAAGTTCTTCTTCATTTAAATTAGCAATTATAGCCTTAACATTATTTGTAGGAACTCTTACAGCTTTATTATTTATCACTATGAACTGAAATGCCTGTTCTTCTATACTAGCATTGACCAAGCTCACAACAAGTATAGGTAAATCTTCAGAATCAAACTCTGACAAACCATAGAGGCGATGTTGTCCATCTACTACATATGCACAATAGTCATTTCCAGAAGTATTAAAGGAGAACTCAAGTGTTCCCCATTCCATCTGTTGTTCACAACCATTATGAAAGTTAGCTTCAGAAAGACATCCAGATAACTTTTCTTCTAAAGAAGAAAATTTTGCTTTGTCAGGCTCAAATGCCAAAAGAATATTATTAGGAATGGTATTATTGAAGCCAGATTTTACAAATCTAGTTATTGCCTTGCTTCTAGTTTCTCGTAACAAGCGTTGGGTACCGTCTGTAGAATCTTCCACTCGCCGAACTCTAGCCCACTGCTTAATATCTTTTACACGAGCATAAAATACAAAGAAAGGAGTAGTATTCTTATCTATGCGTTGCCTTACAAAACAACCAAAGTAAATTTTATCTTCCACAAAAACCTCCTCATTATGTCTAGTTAAAAACTTATTCTGGAGTATGTTCATCGCAATAGGCTTCAGTGTTAAGAAAGTGCCAGCTGTCATCTGGGTTGATGCGACCAAAATTTAATGTACCCACAATTGAAGCTGGCTCTCCACATACTGTGCAACTATAATCACTTTTTGCCCATACCGCTATTCTATACTCTTTTTTCATTTCCTTAGAAAAGTTTTCATCACTCTTATCACTTACCAAGCATATTTGTTCATAGTGAAAGTCACTTGCATCAATATAGTGCTGTTTTTTATCGTTGCAAATAGAACAAGATATTTTGAGGTTGAAATCTTCAGTAGCACCACCCATCGTTCTTGGCCATATATGTTCAATCTCTGATTCCTGTTCATTTAAATACTTCCCACAAATATAACAACGCAGTTCATTTTTAGCCTGATATTCTTTGAGCAGGCGTTTCTTACGAGGTGGTTTTACTTTTCTGCCTTTTGACTGAAGACAAGCCTGTAATAAAGCTAAAAGTTTTTCTGTTTTGTCTTTTGGAATACAGGTTGCTTCTGTAATGAAACGTCTAAGCTCTTCTACAAATTTTTGTGCTGGGAACTCGTCTGATTCATACTTCCTTTTTAAATACTCAGCAGTATTTATAAATCTCCTTAGCATATAATTTATACTACTTTCATAAACTATTTTAGAAAATTCACCATTAGCTATTAAAGCACTGTCAATTTCTGAAATAAAAAATTTTACTTCATTAAAATCTGTATTGTTATAATTATGAGGATAAAGCTCTTTTAAAAAGTTGCGTAGTTCCTGTCCTGGATTAGTACCATTCATTGATTAACATAAAAGACTTCATGTTTAATTTTAGTTGATTGGAGTGTATCTGAGATCCAAGTCTTACCCGGAACTACTCCACACTCAGAAACACCCCATTGACTCGGCGTGTTAAAGGACTGGTGGAAGCCCTACTGCTTTCGGTTCAACAAACTTACCATCAAAGCCCATCGTTTGTTTTTCAATAGTTCTTGCATCAGCCAGAGCCTTGCGAAGTTCCGCACGTTCCATCTGATCCTGAATTCCACCCAAGATGTAAACCACTAACCTCGCCGCCAAATCCCTTCCAGAAACCTGCACCCTCTTTTTATTTGGGTCATACAAAACCCCATACCACATAGATTGCGGGTACTCCATACCACTAAATCCGCCTTCCAGGTCGAACTTTCGCAGCTTCTTAAAAATGTCTTCCAGCGATAAACCTTTCCTAAATACCAAGATTCCCAAAGCTTGAACTAAAGCCACTTGACCAACAGGACGGAAAAGCATATTTCCCTCACCGCCATCCTTCTCAAAGCTGAAGCGTCGTAATTCCGGCGTATCCATTTCTTCGAGTATCTGATAACTTGGAAGGTTTGCCAAATTATCGAAAAGCTTCTGAAAATCCTCTATTCCCTCCTTCAGTTCCTCATCCTCCGGCCGCATGGCAATTAGACCTTTTTCCAAGGGTTTCCAGTGAGGGAACTTTTGCCCCAAATATCGCTCAGACATCTCTTTGAGAGCTTGCAACGTCGTCAAAACCGTTGACTTCGCTGCAACAGTCGCACTATTCCAATTAACGCGGGGCTTGCGATCTGAGTGCTGTTGCAAAAGCGGATGGGTGACAGCGATTTTTCTAGCAACAATCGAAAAACCATCATCCTCATTCAGCTGTGCTAACTGTCCTTTGCTCAAAGGTGTAGCCATCAGGTTGACATGAACAAAGAGCGATCTCACACGTCGCCTTGCTTGTTCGCGGGTTTCCCCAGCAGCGATCGCACAGATGAACTCAATACCAATTTTTTCCTTGGGTAAGCTTTGCAGATAAGCAGGTTCGACTTGATACTTTTCTATCAAGTCAGCAAGCGTAATGAAAGTGTCGTAAGGAGTTTTATCCTTTTTGTACCGTTGGAGTTTACCAGTTCTAATCAACTCCATCAAACCCTGCACCCCCATCAGTCGATGTTGACCATCCAGTGCATAAACGGTTACATCCGCCTCAGAAAGGTTGAGCAAACCGACTTTACCATCTTTATCCAGTGGCGTGAATTCGGTAGTAGATTTTGTGGCTCGTCTCTGGCTATCCCACTCAGCAGCTTTGGGATCATCCACCCAAGGTTGGTTAATAACTACGAGAACTGGCGGAAACTTGTGATTTTTCCGAGCCGCCAAATACTGCACTAGGGGTGCTTGACGCGACCAATCAAGCGGACGCTGCTGAATTTCATCAATGCTATCCGCGTCAATCTCGATGTTACCCGTCTCTGGATTGTATTTTTTCTGAAGCAGGGGTAAGCAAGAGGCGAAGTTAACCCGATTTGCAAACCATTCCAGGGTGACAGAGCCTACATAAGCCTCAATACCACCCATCTCAGTTTTCTGAACGAAAATCTGATCGTTCCTCCCAAGATAGTTCTCCAGCAGTACAGCGAGTATCTGTTGATCCTTCATTTCTCCCTCCTGGTATTCGCTAGGGACATCAGCGGTCGGGTCAAATGCACTGTCATTCATAGTGATTGGCTTTCAGAGTATGGGGTAGTACAGCTTAATTTTCTAAAAAAGTCCGTGCTAAGATATAGGTTTTTAAAAACCTTTAAGCTTTAAAATACAGAAGTTACCCTTGCAGTAGATATTGTTGGGTGAAGAATACTCATGTTTTGGTAGGTAGGGAGAAATGGCTACAACGCAACAGCAAGAAAATAAAAATCAGCCAGCGCGTACTGTGGCAGAATTAGTGGATGATATCCAAGCTCTCACCACTGAAATCCAAGAGTTATACTGCTTAGACGAAATACCTTGGTGTGTCGGCTATAGTGGCGGGAAAGATTCTAGTGCAACCTTACAGTTGATCTGGAATGCGATCGCTTCCCTCCCGCCCGAAAAGCGGACTAAGACGATATATGTTATCACAACAGACACGCTAGTAGAGAACCCAATAGTTGCTGCCTGGGTACGCAATTCCCTTAAACAGATGAAGTCTGAGGCTGAAGCGCAAGAACTCCCATTTGAACCCCATCTGCTACAGCCAGAATTCAAAGAGACATTTTGGGTAGGTTTGATTGGTAAAGGATATCCAGCGCCGCGAGGAAAATTTCGCTGGTGTACAGAACGCCTCAAAATTAATCCCTCTAACCGCTTTATTCGTGATGTTATTCGCTCCAGCGGTGAAGCCATTCTTGTCTTGGGAACTCGCAAAGCTGAAAGCACAAAACGTGCTTTCAGAATGAAAAAAATGGAAGCTCAACGGGTACGCGATCGCCTCAGCCCTAACATGAACTTGCCCAACTCCCTGGTTTATAGCCCTATTGAAGACTGGGAAAACGACGAAGTTTGGATTTATCTAATGCAGTGGGAAAACCCTTGGGGATACAGTAACAAAGACTTATTCGCCCTGTATCGGGGTGCTTCTGCGGATAATGAATGCCCTTTAGTTGTTGATACATCTACTCCTAGTTGTGGTAGCTCTCGTTTTGGTTGCTGGGTTTGCACAATGGTTAGTCAGGATAAATCACTGACAGCAATGATTCAGAATGACGAACAGAAAGAGTGGATGCAACCTCTACTTGATTTCCGTATGGAATTAGATGCTGAAGAAAACCGTGAGCGACGAGATTTTCGGCGGAGAACTGGTGAAGTGCAACTGTATGAGCGCAACTTAGAGGGTGAGATATCTGTTGAGCCTATTCCTGGCCCCTATCTTAAAGAAGCGCGGGAGGATTGGCTTAGAAAACTCCTTACTGTTCAAACACAAATCCAGCGCACAGCACCAGAAAATATGCGTGACATTACGCTAATTACAATAGAAGAAATGAGCGAAATTCGTCGCATCTGGTTAGAAGAAAGACACGAGTTTGATGATAGTTTACCTCGCATCTATGAGGAAGTCACAGGCGAACCTTTCAAAGATCCGCGTCCTGGTGCTGGTAGTAGTCTGCTAGGCGGCGATGAATGGGCTGTGCTAGAGGAAATCTGCGACGACGATAAGATGCACTTGGAACTCATGGCGAAGCTGCTAGACACAGAACGCCAGTATCGCAAGAAGTCTCGCCGCGTCGGTATATATGAGACTCTAGAGAAATGCTTTGAGACGAGTTCGCGATCGCCTGAAGAAGCCATTAAAAACGCCCACTTAAAACGTGATTTAAAAACCGCAGTTGGTAAAGGCGACGTTGACAAGGTAAAGCAGCTGACTTTGGGGGATGCGGTGGATGAAGATAACAGTGAACCCGTCAAACAGGAAACTTGGGGAAGTTTTAAATTTCCAGCCAGGAATTTAGACGATGGAGATTAACTGGTTTAACTGGTTCCCAGGCTGAGCGTGGGAACCCTTTACTAGAGGCTCTGCCAAATAATTGAATTTCCGGACGCTCCGCCTCCTGAGTGCATTCCCAGTCTCAGACTGGGAACGAGAAATATAAAACATAACCATGATTTTTCTTGAACTTGTACTGCAAAATTTTGGTTCTTATAGCGGACGACAAATTATCAACCTTCGTCCCATCGTTGATGACAATTCGCGTCGTCCAATTATCTTATTAGGTGGAATGAATGGCGGCGGAAAAACTACCTTCATGGATGCCATTCGTCTCGCGCTTTATGGACATCGCGCCCAATGTTCCACAAGGGGCAACTTGAGTTATAGTGATTTTCTCACACAATGCGTTAACAGCCACGCTCCGCCAATTGAAGACACTCGCGTAGAGTTGCTTTTTGAACATATCGAAAACGACAAACCAGTAAAATATAGGATTATCCGCTGTTGGACAAAAGACCCAAAAGACGGTAAAGATAACTTAGGTATTTTTGAAAAAGATGAAGATTGGCCCTCTGGCTTAGCTAATATTTGGGACGAGTACATTGAAAATCTGCTGCCATTAGGCATCTCTAATTTGTTTCTCTTTGACGGCGAACGAGTTAAAGAACTCGCAGAACAAGAAGTACCTCCACCTATTGTAGTTGATGCCATTAGCGGACTTTTAGGTTTAGAACTAGCTGAACGTTTATCAATAGATTTAGAAATATTAGTCAACCGCAAACGCAAAGCAATCGCTGATATCCAAGACCTAGCAAACTTAGAGGAACTTGAACAAAAACTCAAATTTCAACAAGAAGAATATCAAGTAACCGAGAATCAGCTAAAAGACCTTAAAGATGACTTGGAAGAAGCCGAAAAAAAGCAGCAAGAAGCATTTGATAAATTCATTACAGAAGGAGGTAAAATTGCCGGAGAACGTAGCCAGCTAGATAAACAGCGTCAGCAAAAAACAGTGGAAGCTGATGAAGCTCGTCAAGGTATGTGTGACTTAGCAGCAGATGTTTTACCGCTAGCGTTGATTGAACCTTTACTTACTCAGGCACAAACTCAAGCAGAAAAAGAATTTCGCATTCAACAGGCACAAATTGCACGGGATATATTATTTGAACGGGATAAGCGCCTGCTGAATTGGATTAGCCAGGTGGGTATTTCAGAAGAAAAAATTGAAAAAATTAAAGCTTTTCTCGACCAAGATATAGATACATTGAATTCACATTTTATCCAGCCTGAAGAATTGTGGTTATTAGCTGATGCTGAAAGCTTGAGCCAACTGGGTAATATCCTTTACTACTTGCAAAATGCTAAAAATCTCGCTCGTCAGCAAATAGGAATTATTAAAAATAAAGAGGAAGATATTATAAGGCTGGAAAGACAAATACAGACTGCTGCATCACCCGAAGATTATAATCATCTGCTTGTAGCACTTAAAGAAGCACAAAATAAAGTTGCTGAAGCTAAGGCGGCATATGAAACAGCCAATCATCGTTTAGTTGAATTAGACGCTGCGATCGCTAAGTTTAAAAAGGACTTAAAACAGTATACTGAGCAAAATATTGATCGGAAAAATAACGAGCATATTATTGCTGCATCTGCTAAAGTTCAAGAAACACTCAAGGTTTTCCGCGAACGATTGACGTTGAGAAAACTCAATAAATTAGAAGTTGAGGTGACAGAGTGTTTCCGTTATCTCCTGCACAAATCCGATTTAGTGCATCGCGTGGCAATTGACACCAACAGCTTCAGCCTTTCTCTTTACGATTTACAAGGTAAACTTGTTCCTAAACATCGCCTTTCAGCAGGAGAAAAACAACTACTAGCCATTAGTTTCTTGTGGGGATTAGCGCGGGTTTCTGGACGGAATTTACCAGTGGCAATTGATACGCCTCTCGGACGTTTAGATTCCTCACACAGAGCTAATTTGGTAGAAAGATACTTTCCCGCAGCCAGTCATCAGGTAATATTACTTTCTACTGATACTGAGATAGGAAAAAATGAGTTTCATAAATTGCACGAAAATGAAGCGATCGCTCGTGAATATCTCTTAAAATACGACTCCGGTAAGCAGCAGACAGTAATAGAACCAGGTTATTTCTGGGAGTAATCCAACCTCCCGCCGTCTTATCCAACCGAGTCCTGCTAACCTGCCATTGGCTACAAAATTAAACAGAAGAAGCGGGTTTGAAACCCGCCTCTGAAACCTTATTTGAGTACGTTTGGGTAAATTCCCTATGTCACCATTATTGACTCGCTCACCATAACTGTGCAATCTATCAAGTCATTTTTTGCACAATCTTTAAGAACTCCTGCTTAAATGTAAAGAATATACCAGCGATGTCCCAAAGGGACGACCCTTTTGAGGGGTTCGCACTTAATTAACTCAGCTTCCCCCATAAGCGGGAGCGCCACCACTCTCATAAGCATATCTCTCTTCTTTTACTACAGCCGAGCCGCTTTCTTATGGAACCACCATTTGACAGAATTAAACTTTCTCAAACTGCCAAAGAACAGCTTACTAAGCTAAAGCGCAGTACTAAAATAGAGCAGTGGAATATCCTTTGTCGCTGGGCGTTTTGTCGTTCTCTCTGCGAACCAAGTATTCCTTCACCAGTGCCAATTCCTGCTGATAGCAATGTCGAGATGACTTGGCGCGTCTTTGGCGGAGAAATGTCTGATATTTTGTTAATCGCCCTGAAACAACGCTGTCACAATGATGGCTTAGGTACTGAACGAGAAACTTTAGCTAATCAATTTCGCCTCCATTTGCATCGCGGAATTGGTTATTTAGCTGGAGATCCAAATATTAAGAAAATTGAAGATTTGGTTGCTGTGGCAATGGAAATAAAAAGTTAAGTTAGGCATTGACTTTAGCCGTTTATTTCTGAGAGTATATTTTCGATAAGGAAGAAATAGCATTTAATATTTTGTTGGAACGGATTTCCATCATTTAAAAATGCCATAAAGTAAAGTGGGCAAAATAGCCAAGGTAAATAAAACTTTGTCTCGCATCGCTTATCACATCAATGGCATTTTTAAACCCTTGAGACTTCGCCCCCTTTCCTCCTCCCGCAACCCTTTGGTTTGCACCAATACCCCAAAATTGCCCAAACCCATTGGATCAATTAGCTGGTGTAGCGTATCCCGACAGCGGAGTAAACCAGAAATGCCTTGCGACTTTACGATATTTTCTCCCCCTGTAGAAAGGGCAGTAATGCGATCGCCCAAACCCAACGCCATCAAAAACAACCCTTGCTGAGTAAAACCCAACTTTGGCAATTGCAAGCGATCGCCCCAGCGCTCCAGAGCCGTAAAATCCACATGAGCCGTGATATCCTGCTGCCCAATATTTATATAAGGGTTGTCATGGTGCATATGGCGGTAATAGCACTGTAGCGTCCCCTGTCTCCGCCCTAGACTATAATAACGACTCGCCGGATAGCCATAATCAATTGTTAAAAGATACCCACGTTGTAGCGCTTCGGCGACTGTACTCAGCCAGTTATAAGCTGCTAAATTAATTTCACTGCGATACCCATCTGCATAAACGCTAGAAAGTAATTCAATCCCCACCAAGTCCAAATATTCTGTCAGCTTTGGTGTCGAAGGAACGCCTGTCACTTCCTCGAAAGTCACTCCATCCCTCGAAGTAACATAAATTTCCCGAATTTGCCCTTCTTCAACAGCAAACTGATGCACTGGTAACGCATCCACCAACTCATTAGAAAAAAAGCAGCCGACAATAGAGTTTTTCGGTATTTCTTCTAGAGAACACCACCTTACTAAGGCAGCAGTTTTACCCAGCATATTCTGTAAAACTTGCTGTTGTTGAGAAATTAACCCAGGGGCAATTTCAACAATAACGTACTCCAAAACCTCAAAAATTTCTGGATAGTGTTGTTGCAAATAGCGCAAAATATCTGCCGCTAAGATTCCCGCACCAGCGCCCATTTCCACAAGGGTAAAAGGCACCGGATTCCCTAGAATATCCCACATTTCGGCAAATTGTTCAGCTAGTAATTCGCCAAAGTCAGCACCCAGATGAGGCGAAGTAAAAAAGTCACCCTCCGCCCCAATATTAACCGCATTAGTAGCATAGTAGCCGTGCTGCGGTTCGTACAGCACCCACTCCATATATTGTGCAAAAGTGATGCGCCTTTCGGGACTTTCTGCGATGCGACTAGCAATTAAACTTCGCAGCAGCACTTCAGAAGGCTGAATTAATTCATCCTTCATCCTTCATTTTTCCCAGAAACTCTTCCACTTGGGCTGCTGTTGGCTGGGAAGCGATCGCTCCCGGCTTCATTGCACACGTCGCCCCCACCGCACTAGCATATCTCACCACACGCTTAGCCATTTCTGCATCGGTAAGACTTTTGATGCCATGTTGACACAACTGATGGATGAAACCAGCAACAAACCCATCACCCGCACCTGTTGTATCCACCACCGGGACGGAAAAAGCAGCCAGCCTACCTTCATTTTCACCCAGACAGTATGCACAACCTTTTTCACCAGAAGTCACTAAAACGCCTTCTACTGAATCCAGACGATAAGTAATAGCGCCAGCATCCATTGTGTCAAATAGCCATTCGGCTTCTTCTTCAGCAACCTTGAGGAAATCGACGTGCTTTAAGAGTTCTAAAATCAGAGGCTTAGATGCGCTAGGGTCAGGCCAAAACATATCGCGCCGATTCACATCTAATACAATTTTGACATCGTACTGATCTGCGAGATTAAGCGCTTGAGCGATCGCTTCCTTACTATCGGGATAAGCTAACTCCAGCGTCCCCAAGACTAGAAAATCAGCCTCTTCAAACAAAGCCACTGGCAGATTAGACGCACTCAGGTGAGTATCAGCAAATTCTGTGGTATCAAGTTCGCCAAACCCGGCAAACGTGCGATCGCCCTCCAAAGAGCGTGTAACATAAACTTGTCGCGTTGGTGCCGTAGGATGGCGCTGTACGCCCTTAGTATCTACACCTACATCCTGCAACAACTTTACCAATTCGTTTCCCGGCGCATCTTCACCAACACAGCCAATAAATCCAGATGGCGTTCCCAACTTTACCAGCGCACACGCCACATTAGCTGGTGCGCCGCCTGGGTATGGTGTCCAAGATTCGACATCTTCAAGCGATCGCCCCAATTGCTCGGCTAGCAAATCAAACAAAATTTCTCCGAGGCAGAGAACACGGGGATGAGTCACAGCTGCACTCCTTGTGTACGTAAACTCAGCCTACCAGAAAAGGAAAAAGTTACCCCAAGGATAAAGGATAAAGAATGAATTATTCTTCCAAGTCCTCCTTGTTCCTTGCCCCTATCCCCCAATCCCAGTCGGGATCGGGCTTACCCGCCAAGGATATTCTAAAATTGAAATAGATAATAAGTAGTTATACTAAGGAAGAAATACTTATGTCCAGTAGCGAGACCCATATCCCCGCGAGTCTTTCGGATCGCGAACTGCAAATCATCGAGCTAGTTTCTGGTGGTTTAACCAACGACAAAATTGCCCAGAAGCTAGAAATCAGCAAACGCACAGTTGATAATCACATTAGCAATATCTTGACCAAGACCAAAACTAACAATCGTGTAGAACTACTACGCTGGGCGTTGCAGTGGGGAAAGGTTTGTATAAATGATGTTAACTGCTGCCCCTTGCCAACGCCTAGTGATGAAGTGATTTCCTAAAATGGCTAATAGCTAATGGCTAATTGTCAATAGCTATTAGCCATTAGCCATAATGATTATTCGTTATCTGTCAGTTTTAGCAGTTGCATTATTCGCTGGATTGAGCAGTTGTAGCAATGGTGTCTTGCTCACCCCACCCCCACAATTGCTCGGAGCCTCCTTAAATAGCTTAGCTGCCGAGCAAGAACCCCAGCTATCCTACGATGGGCGCTACTTGGTCTTTACCTCCTCCCGCCAAGCCCATCGAGGCATCTTTCTTTATGATGTCCGCCAACGTCGCCTGATTAACTTACCAGGACTCAATCAGTCCAGTATCATTCAGGAACAACCAGACATCAGTGCCGATGGTCGTTACATTGTATACATCTCCGAGGAGCGAGGCAAGCCAGATGTATTCGTTTATGACCGCCAAGCCTTGCAATCTGAAGTCATTACTGACAATATTTCAGGCGAAGTCCGCCATCCGACAATTAGTGGCAATGGTCGATTTATAGCCTTTGAATCTAACCGTTCGGGACAGTGGGACATTGAAATTTACGATCGTGGCCCCAGCATAGAATTATCCTTACCTAGACCCGCGTCGCTTCCAGAAACGTCACAGCCTGCGCCTCCCGATACTCCTAGCCCCTAGAGAAGGAAAAAGACAAAAGTGAAGAATTCTTGTTTTTTGCCTTTTACCTTTGCATGATTGCCATTTTTTCCCAACGACTTCCAGGCGTAAACGCTACAGTTGAAAAACATCTCAGTTAATCAATCTGCAAGTTTGGAGTAGTTCTGATCTATGACTACTGCTTCTGCTTCCTCTTATACTGGCAACTTCTGGACCTTTGATTCTCCCGCCCCTCAAGCCACACAAGATGCTGATTTACTCAAACAGCTAAACTTTGTTCCCGGCTTGAAAGAAATTCTGATGCTGCGTCAGGTTCATGCTTTGGAACACGCCACAGTTTGGGTTTTGAGCGATCGCTTAAACTCATATTCCTCAAGAAGTGCTTCAATGTCCCGTCAAATGGACAACGACACCTTGGGCGGTTTATCCACCGACCAAGGCTTTTACATCTACGGTCAAGTTAACACCTCCGAGTTGCATCGTGCAGTTCGCATCGCCCTCCAGCGCACCACCAGCGGCGAATGGAACCTAGCTGTGCATCCCCGTTGTGGCACGAATTTGTCTGTCGGGATGCTCGTGACCGCCGGGCTAGCCTTGGGTGTCTATCTCATCCTACCTCGCAGTCCTATAGAGCAAATCTTGGGTTTGGGCATCGCTGCCACAGCTGCTGCCCAATTAACACCTGACCTGGGTAGTCTCGCCCAGAAGTACATTACAACATCAATTCCCTTCAACTTGGCAATTGATGAGATTTCCGCGACACCTGACATCTGGGGGCGTCCCGCGCATTTCGTCCGAGTGCGCTGGCGGGAGCGGTAATAAAACTTAAAGGCTAGATGGTTGGTGCGAGTCCCGATCCAGTAGTACGCTTTAGCTTAATGACGTAAGGGAAAAAACACTTATGGTTCAACGTGGTTCAAAAGTTCAGATTCTCCGCAAAGAATCTTTCTGGTTTCAGGATACTGGGACTGTTGCATCCGTAGACCAAAGCGGCATCAAATATCCAGTAATTGTCCGCTTCAATAATGTCAACTACGCTGGTGTTAATACCAACAACTTTGGTATGAACGAAGTGCTAGAGATTGAAGCGCCGAAGCCAGGAGCCAAGAAAACTACTACGGCCGCTTCCGGTGGCAAACAAACCACCATCGACGAACGTACTCGCAGAACAGGTCAGGGGAACCGAGTTGTTGATGGCAACCCCGCTGCCGCACCAGAGTCTGGAGAAGGTAGCTCGGTTGTACAAGGCGCTCCCAATCAGGGAACTGACTCGCGTTAAGTTGTGCCAGAACTGCCTGAAGTAGAAACAGTTCGTCGGGGTCTAAATAAACTGACCCTCAACCAAGAAATTGGGGGTGGTGATGTGTTGCTTGAACGCACCATTGCCCACCCCCTTTCCTCTGTAGATTTCTTGGCTGGGGTTGCAGGTTCAGTTATTACCCAGTGGCACCGACGCGGTAAATACCTGCTTGCTGAACTTTCCCCCAGAGGCTGGTTGGGGGTTCACCTGCGGATGACTGGTCAGTTGCTGTGGGTCCCTTTGCAGGAGCCATTACAGAAACATACGCGAGTGCGGTTGTTTTTTACAGGTGATTCGGCTGAAGGCGATCGCTTCACTTCACAAGAATTACGTTTTGTTGACCAGCGAACCTTCGGTAAAATGTGGTGGGTACCCCCAGGAACTCCTCCAGAAAGAGTCATCACTGGGTTACAGAATTTAGGACCAGATCCCTTTTCCGCAGATTTTACCGTTGAGTACCTGGCTCTGAAACTGCAAAATCGTCGTCGTCCCATTAAAACTGCCCTGCTCGATCAGTCTCTGGTGGCTGGAATCGGCAACATCTACGCCGATGAAGCTTTATTTCTCAGTAAAATTCAACCAACAACACTCTGTACTAACCTGAGCCTAAAGCAAATTGCGCGTCTCCTCGAAGCAATTATTCAAGTTTTGCAAGCCAGTATCGATGCTGGTGGAACAACCTTTAGTAACTTTCTCAATGTCCAAGGGATCAACGGTAACTATGGCGGTGTCGCCTGGGTTTATAACCGCGCTGGTGTCCCCTGTCGAGTCTGTAACACACCCATTGAACGAATCAGATTAGCCGGACGCTCGGCTCATTTCTGCCCCCAGTGCCAACAATCTACTTGTCCGAAAAATTGAAAAACAGTCTGTGTCTGGCGGGTGCATCACGGTTTTGCAAGAATGTCAAACCAGTAAGAGTTCGCTCAGGTAGGCGCAAGGAAGTCTTAGCATCTGATTCACATCTTTGGGTAACCATTGTGCCCCGAAAATCTTTAACCTTGGAGCTATTTGTTTAACTGCCCACTCAACGGTTCCTGAACCAATTGCATA
The DNA here is from genome assembly GCF_014695815.1 of Trichocoleus sp. FACHB-6. Classification (NCBI taxonomy): domain Bacteria; kingdom Bacillati; phylum Cyanobacteriota; class Cyanophyceae; order Leptolyngbyales; family Trichocoleusaceae; genus Trichocoleus; species Trichocoleus sp. FACHB-6. The sequence continues at coordinate 2,207 of NZ_JACJOY010000127.1, read as the reverse complement.
TACATTTTCTCTTAAAATTTACTTGTATAGCGCTCGAAGCAAAGGTGAGGAGATAATAGAGAAAAAGGAAACGTCAAAAAAAATGCCTGCACCCTACAGCTACGACTTAAGAAAAAAGTGCTTTCTTGCGAGACGTTGCTGAAAGAGTAATGATTTAAGCGAAAAGAGGAACTGTTCGATACTTCAAATAGTGGAGCAGCAAGCGAAGCGAACACTTCAACATCAAGGACTGACGCAGGAGTAGCACAAGGTTTTTCGGTGCTACCGTGCCAGGTAATGCCCCTGCCCTTGTGTTCGCCCCCTCAACCCGACTCATATAGGTCTTGCTGATAATTCTGGTCGCCCGACTCAATGAACATCGGATAGACCTTCCATCCATCGGTGACATAGAACAAACAGTGCCAGCACTTGACGAGCAGCCACAAGGGCTTAAAGGTTTCTGCACTGCCATCACCCTATCACCCATGCCAGAATTCCAGCTTGTTTGTGATTAACGGTACACCAAATAATCCCTCTTTTGTTACTAGGGGGAGAGGATAATCAGGAAGAGATTCAACTAGCAATAGGGAAACTGACAGGAGAAGCGCGAAAATCATTCATGAGGTGAATTAATTTCAAAAAGCAACGTTTCATCCCAGGAATGTTAAATACTTGTAGCCAAGGCTGAATCAAACAATAAAAAATATAGGGTTGAAGAATCAATCTCAGGTTATTCAATGCACTCTGACCTGTTGAACCGAACTCCCAATCAGGATGTTGACTATGTTGAGAAATATTGGAGTCACTTGAGTCTGGCACTAATGATGTAGATGTTGGGCTTGATTGGGGTAAAAATTGAAATGAAGCAGCCTGAATGCTGACTAAAAGATAGGCGCTAAAAATCATTCCCCACCACCGTTCAATACTTTTATAGTCAGTTAGACGAAAATCCGCCCAGCCCTTGTTCATTCTTGACTTGCTTAAAACCATATTCAATCCAGTTTCGTAAACTATATAACTGAGCTACATTCGGTGGCAAATCAATTGATAAATTGGTCATGATGTACCAACTTTCATCTCCAGTTGGGTCGGGAGTATTTGTCTTACTAATTTGGTAATATCTCCGGCGGTGACGTTTGCCAAAAATAATTTCTCTCAGGTAACGAGTTTCGGTTGGGCGGTGCGAAAGCTTTTGCTGGTAAGCTTTCCAGCGGTTATAACCTTTTTGGCTTCCGGGCGGCATCAACACTCCATGATTCGAGCGAATTGCGACGATAAACATCATTTGTAACTTCTCTATGCAGCTAATTACATCTCCACTTTCTCCGTAGAGGCTATCTGCTAAAACTAACTTGATTTTAAATCCCCATTCTTTTAACTCTTGAATCATATCTATTGCTATTTGGGGTTTGGTTTTATATTTGTCTCCTGGTTTTAGGCGGTTTTTTGGTTTAAATATTTGAAAGATTAATGGATAAGTAATTCCCTCTACTACCCCATAGGCGTTTACTGACACTATTCCATTTTCGACTTTCCCTAAATTTCCAATATATTGACGAGTTACATAGTCGGTTGATTTTCCCTTTTTCTTATCCCCGGTTTCGTCAATACATAAAATTATTTCTCTTTCCCCAATCAACCTTTTTGTTAACCACAGCCTCATTCCTCTTATTTTTTTTGTATCCCACAGTGCATCTCTCAAAAAATGATGTAATGATTGACCGGATTTTAGACCTACTGTTTTCGCTCTTTTTGGCAAGGATTTTTGGGGGATTTCTGATAGCATCCCTAGGTGTAAATACTTGAATGCTTCAAAATGCCTGACATCCTCAAATATTGAATAATACTGTTGACAATAGTTATCGATGAAGCCGACTGTATTTACTGCTTCTCTACGTGGCGTAACCATCGCTGTTACTTACTGTTTCTGGTTTCCTTCCTAATTATCCTCTCCCCCTAGTAACACAAGAGGGATAATCATTTCATTGTTCAAAGATAGACTTATCTCAGCACGATTAAAAGAACGATTAGATGCGTTTGCAATAGACAACTCTCTAGCTACCAAAACCGCAAAGCCGACTTCAATATTTATTGAAGTCGGCTTTGATTGAAAATATAACCTGGCACTGAGCTATTTTCCCAGGCAGTCACCCACCAAGTATCTTCGCCGCAGCCGCGTTTCACCTCCGAGTTCGGGATGGAGTCGGTGTGGTTCCACAGCGCTAATA
>NZ_JACJOY010000126.1:0-24006 GCF_014695815.1 Trichocoleus sp. FACHB-6 | reverse complement strand
AGCCGCTATGGATGATGATTATATGATTCAAGTTCTCAGTTCTTGTTTTCTTGACCCTACCTTAGATTCTTCTGATTCCTTGTGTCAAGCCTGATTAAGATGCTCTTACCCTGGACGCACAACTCTGGCTCAAAAACTTGACTTGGAGACAACTTAAACAAGAGTTTCCAGAAATTGAGCAAGATGTCAGGAATGGCATTAAAACTTATAAAAGCTTGATTAAGGATGCTGAAGCTAATCAGGATACCAAAACATCAGACAAGTTAAAACATACATATAGTTATTATGAGTACGTTTCTGAAACGCTGAAATCTGATAGCACAGAAACCCCTTTCAAGCACCCTTACTACTGGGCAGCCTTTCAGGTCAAAGGTATGGGATAGTCTACCTTGAATTGGGGCTGACAGCCTTGTAGGGAATGAAGCGATCGCCATTAACAAGCGTCCCATTCGCTCCTAAATCTCAGATTACAAGTTCTGTAGCTATGCAAAGGATCGCCCCATTCATCCCTCATCCTTTTCTATTGGGCGCTGCGAACTAAAATTACCGTGCTTTTCACGCCACGCGCGATCGCTTCCGGTATATTTCCTTTAATCGCTTGTTGCAACATTCCCTCACGACTGGCACCTAATACCACCACATCGCAATCATCGGCGTGCGCCAAATTGATGACCGCATCGGAAACAGAAGTGGCGCGAACCGGAATTGCCATCACACTTGCGCTCAACTGGCTACTGAGGAAAAGAGCAGATTTTTCTAGCACAGCTGTGTCAGGCAAAAGTGTGGAGGGATGGAAAATTTGGGCTAACTGGATGGCTGGTGTCTGCGACAGGGAAAGCAAAGAAGGTAAAATTTGCAAAGCTTGCTGGGCGTTAGGGCCACCAGCGATAGGAACCAACCACTTGCGGAAAGCCGAAGGTAGCAGACAGAAGGATGAATTAGAAGTAAACCCTTGACCTATTTTCACCAACACCAGCTCGCAAGGAGCCTGTCGGATAATGGTGTCCACAACATCGCCAAAAATGCGACCTTGGGTGATGCTGGTGCCTTTCCAGCCCATTAATAACACATTGATGTGTCGCTCGTTAATCGTTTCCAGGATCGCCTGAGCGATATCGTGGGATACCCGAATCTGCGTGTGAATCGGAATATTCAATTCTTTGCCTAGTTTTTCCGCCTGACGTAGCAAGCGGCGACTAGCACCCGTCTTCACAGGTGATTGCGCGGGGGCGCTGCTGCGTCCAACTAAAATCACCTGAAGACACTCTAATTCATAGTTGCGATCGCGGGCAATTGCGGCTGCCATCTGCAACAGCGCTGGTGCTGTTTGCGGGTTGGCTAGGGGAACTAGCATTCGTCCGGTTCCTATGGCAGGAGCGCGAGTTTGATAAACTACATAGGAAGGTTCCGACCGGGGGCCAATAGAGCCAGTTTGACCGTTCAGCTTGTCTGCTTCCGCCTTGATAATATCGGCGCGGGTAATAATCCCAATCAGCTTGCGCCCTTCCGTGACTGGCAATCGGCTGATTTGATAGCGATTAAGTAAATATAAAACATCGCCAAGCGAAGCTGTCGCACCAACAGTCACAGGTTGCGGTGTCATAATCCGCGATAGGGGGAGATTTCCCGGCAGACTGCGCTCTTTGTAAATTGCTAAATCTGTTTGGGTGACAATACCAACCAGCAATCCCTTGTCTACAACGGGGAAACCGCGATGATGGGAACGGGAAAAAGCTTGCGTCGCTTCATCAAGGCTGATATTACTAGGCAAGGTTTCCACCCGGCGCTGCATCACATCTTCTGCCTTGAGATTTGCCAATAGTCCATCGGTAGTCGGCTTTTTCTCTAAATGAATGCCATTCCACTCTAAGAGGCGACTGTAAAGCGATCCTCTGGTTATCTTTTCCGACACCAGATAGGAAACCACCGAACCAATCATCAAAGGTAAGACAAGGTTAAAGTCCATCGTCATTTCAAAGACAATGACAATGGAGGTGATTGGAGCTTTGGCAACGGCGCAGAAAAATGCCCCCATGCCAGCCAGAGAGTAGGTAGCAGGCGAACCGACTCCCAAAGTTGCCTGTTGGAGGAGTCCCACTAGATAGCCCAGCCCAGATCCCAAAATTAGGGAGGGGGAAAATAAACCACCGGGAGCGCCAGAGCCACAGGCGACAAGTGTTAAGATATACTGCACGACAAAAGCTATGGTCGTAAATTGCCAAGCCGCCTCACCCGTGACTAAAAATTCTCGCAAACCTGTGTTGTCCCGAAAGCTTTCGGGTAGCAAAGCGATCGCTATCCCAGAAATCAAACCAGCCAAAGCGACTCGTTGACTTAAAGGCAGTTTCAGGGTGCGGTAGAAGCCGAGACTGGCAAAAATTCCCTTAGAAAACCATGCTCCCAACAACCCAGCCAAAGCTCCCAACAACAGGTAAAAAGGAATCTCTTGTACAGAGAAGCTAGACTGAGATGCTGTTATCGTCAAGTTAAGTTCCAGGCTGCGGCCCCCTAAGAGCCGCGAGACAACCGCACCGATGAAGGATGCTAAAATTGCTGTCCCTAGAGTCAGGTCAGATAAATCCTGAAGCAGTTCTTCTACAATAAATAGGACTCCAGCTATCGGCGCATTGAAGCCAGCGGCTAACCCCGCACCAGCACCCGCAGCAATCATCTGGCGGCGATGGTCGGGGGAGGTGGGAACCCAGTGACTCAGTTGCGCGGCGACGGCTGCACCCACATGAACGGTTGGGCCTTGTCGCCCCAAGGTCAGTCCGGAACCCAAGGCCAGGATGCTGCTCAATAATTTAACTATGGCAACCCGTAAATTCAGCGCTATGGGAAATTGGGCAAGAGCAGCTTTGACATAAGGAATACCGCTACCAGCAGCTTCCGGTGCCTGACGTTCCACCAGCCAACCGGAGAGGAATCCAAAGGATAAACCAATGACAGGGAGGACGATCCACGCTGGTAAAAAGTGGGACGCATGAACTCGCCATGCGCCTAAAGCCCCAACTGATACCTTTAATAGAACTCCTGAGAGTCCCGACACTAAACCAATCAGACAAGCTTCAGCGATCGCTACCCGCCGTCTGGGACGTAAGAAAGTTTTGAATTGTAAAGACGCGATATATCGCTTCTGAGTTTTGAGTTTTAATTTGAAAGACTTTAACCGAGAACTTAACTCTCTCAAATAATTCATAATTCACTCAAAACAATCAAGAGCTAATAGCTATTGATGGAACAATTCGCTATTAGCTATTAGCCATTGTGCAACTAACTAATAACTTTTCCGGTGACAGATAGCCCTTCTACAATCAGAGAGGGTGTATAAATCGAATCGTTCCAATCGGCATCGCCTCCCAGTGCTACTAACTGTTTCAGCGCTGTGTAGACGTTACCCGCAACCATAGTATCTTTCACTCGCCCGACTACCTGACCGTTCTGTACGCGGTAGCCTAGCTCAACGTTAACCGAGAAGTCGCCAGAAATACCAGCACCGCCGCCCAGCATCTGGTCTACCACCAGTCCATCATCCAATTTTTGCATTAAGTCCAACAGCGTCCCCTTCCCTTGCCCAACCAGCAAATTAAATAGTTCCGGTGTGGGATAGCTGCCTAAACCGGGGCGAAACCCGTTGCCTGTGGTGCCGCTGCCCAGCTGCCGCCCTGTGGTGCGATCGGTATAAAATAGTTGCAAAATGCCGTCTTTTATAAAGATTAGTTCCCGTGTGCTGGTGCCTTCATCATCAAAAGGACAGCTGAATGGCCCGGATTGCGGGTTTTGGGAAATGGTGATGGCTTCTGATATTACCTGTTCCGTTAGGCGATCGCTCCAGGGGGAAGCACCTTCGATTACCCGTTTGCCATTGAGTGCAGCTGCAACTGTCCCCCAAAGCATTTCTGCTGCTTTGGCGGTGAATAGCACTGGTACGCGACCGATGGGGGGGGAAACGTTTTCTTTAGACCAACTCAAGCGCTGCACAATTTGGAGAGCCAGCGCGACTGGATCGAGTCTGTCCCGCTGGGTTTGCCCATCGCTGACACTAAGAATATCATCCCCCCGCACCCACTCTGCTCCTAGATAACAGCTGAGGGTGGTATCGGTATAACGGCAATCTAATCCTTTAGAGTTGACAAATCGCGTAGTTTCTGATTCGCATTCCCAGGTGCTAGAACAGAGGACTTCTGGGTAAGCGTCTCGGACGATGGCGATCGCTTCTTTGCCCATAGACACCAGATCCTCAACTTGTACTACCTCTCCCAAGTCTGGATAGTTGCCTTTAGTACCATCAGTTAGTTCCACCGTTTCTGGTGGGTTGAGCTTAGCGATCGCGATCGCCCGATCCACCAAGGCTTGCGCTTCCACCGATCCATAGGCGACCGCTAGCCCCGGACGCCCATTTTGCCACAGCCGCAGGGCTGTACCTTCTGCTTGAGCTATTTCTAGCTGTTTGAGTCGGTTGGCTTCAAAAAATACCGGTCGAGATAGCGATCGCGACTGATAAACCTCCGCTGCTTCTGCTCCTGAGTGCAAGGCTAGATCCAATAGCTGCTCTGCTAGAGTCTCTTGTGGCAAATCGTTAAAACCCATATCTATTGATAACTATGGAATAGGCAACCGCCAAGACGCTCTTAAAAGCCAAAAGGAAAAAGCGCCCCAACGATAGGGTCTAGCTATGTTTCCCCGAATTTGGGGCAAGACAGTAAAAATGCAAAAAAAGAGAAAATATTCCCTAGTAGTAAATAATCTTCTAGGTGGGCATTTTAACTTCTTCTGGTGCTTTTTTTTGCTTTTTTCCTTTAACTTTTTTAAGAGAGTCTAAAGTAGTAAGCAATCTTCATCTGGTGGCATTTTAACTTTTTATGAGAGTCTTTTTCTTTTTCCCTTTTTACTTTGCCATCAGAGTCTTTTTACTTAACTACAGGCAACTCTTGCAGTAGCCAAAACCCCGCAAACGATTCTGTCTGGGGGGTGGACTGGAAAGCTAAAAAATGCACCATCCCCGCTTTTTGCTTAGCCTGCTCAAAGTTTTTGGCTTCCTCCAGAATTTTTGGGTCTTTGAGATTAGCCAGAACCCAGCTATTACTCTCCCCTGTCTCCAATAACAATCTAGGCGACGCACCACCGCTGAACTTGATAAAAGCTGGTTCAATCCCAGACATCCAGCCAGCCATTGGTGTCGCCCTAGGGGAAAAAATCACCACGCCAGGAATTGGCGTTTGGGGCGCAAGGGGTGCGGTATCTGTCGCACCTATCAGCGGGAAAGCTTCCCCAAAGCCAATATCCCACTCGTGCATTTCCTCAAATTCCGCCGCAGGCAACGTTACAAACGCCCACTGCTGGCCTCTCAAAGCATCTGGTAGAGGCTGGGGTGGCTGGGTTTGGTATTGCACAGACGGATTAGGCGCAACAAGTTGATAGCCCGGTTCTTTGGGATAAACTTCCTGCATCCGCTCTTGTAGCCAGAAATACAGCGAAAAAGTCCGGCGAGAAAGTTGAGCTGAGATGCCCAATTCATCGCAGGCTTTGACGATCATTTTGGTCATCGGACGGCGGAAAAAGCGGATTTTTTGGGGAGCGCCGGTCTTGGAGGATGCGATCGCCTCCTCCAACGTCGTCCGCAACCATATCGAATTCACCTGGTTATTGGGGCAGAACTGAGCATAACGAAACAAAGACTCAGGTTTTGTGCGGGTATCCAAAGGACTCTCGCACACCAATAATTCCCAAATTTTTTTCTGATTCTCGTCCAAAATCGGGCGAGAGTAAAAATCTAATTCCCAAACTGTTCCCATACCAAGGCGCTCAAAACTTATCCTATCTTTTATGATACGGGGGAAGCATCCCTTGCCCTTCATGATTTACATAGACGGCTCTTACGGCGAAGGCGGCGGACAAGTGTTACGCACTTCCCTCAGCCTTGCGACTATCACAGGTCAACCGATACGCATCGAACGCATTCGGGCGGGACGCAAAAAGCCCGGACTAGCTGCCCAACACCTTACAGGGGTACGGGCGGCGGCGGCAATTTGTAACGCCCAAGTACAGGGGGATGAGTTGGGTTCAACGAATTTAGAGTTTACCCCCAGTTCCTCTGTTCAAGCTGGAAAATACACTTTTGATGTCAGCGACGCACGGGAAGGCCGATCGGCGGGTGCGGTCACTTTGGTTTTGCAGACTATCTTACTGCCCTTAGCTCTGGCTCGTGGCGATTCGCAAATAATACTGCGCGGCGGCACTCATGTAGCATATAGTCCCTCACTCTCCTACATTGAGCAAGTTTACCTGCCCATCTTGAAACGAATGGGGGTGCAAGCTGAAGTAAGGCTACACCGTTGGGGATGGTATCCGCAAGGCGGCGGAGAAGTGGAACTGCACGTCAGTGGCGGTAGCACCCTCACCAGCATTAATTTACTCGAACGAGGACAATTGCAGGAAGTGCGGGGTTTAGCTGTGGTGACACAACTCCCCTCCCACATTCCGCAACGGATGGCAAGCCGTGCAGAGAATTTGTTACACGAGGCACATCTGAAAGCCACGGTGCGTCCATTGCGAGAAAGGGGTGTTGCACCAGGGGCGGGTATTTTTCTCACAGCTGAGTATGAAGACAGTTTGGCTGGTTTTGGTGCCTTGGGGCGTTTGGGGTTGCCAGCTGATAAAGTAGCTGAAATAGCTTGTCAGGAGTTGCTGAATTTTCATAAAACTAATGCACCTGTTGAGGAGCATTTGGCGGATCAGTTGCTATTGCCTACGGCTTTGGGTTCCGAGACGAGTCAATACCGAGTAGCTGAGATTAGCACGCATTTAACTACTAATGCTTGGGTGATTCATCAGTTTGGCATTGCATCGATAACTATAGATGAAGTTGAGCGGGTGGTGACTGTAACACCCAACACTTAAAGGGGCAGCGATGCCCTAAGAGCGCGATCGCTTTCTCTTTTCCCATCTGGCAATCAGAAACCATATTTAGCGCCCAATACCACAATTTTGTCGCTATGATTTGCCTTTTGACGCAAATCACATTTTTCTCTGATGAAAATCGCGCCTCTAAAAGCTGGAGATCACCTGTTTTGATGGTGAATTTGGACGAACAGTTTTGAAGAAAGATATAAGCCCACTATCTAGAGGAATAAAAATATGCCAACGTCTTATTCAGTAACTTCTTCTGTAAAACCTGCCGATCAAAACGCGCTGACTCAGGCTGATGTTTCGGGGAACACTGTTGCTGGTGTTCTCCTAATTGTCATTCCTTTGAGCATTGTTTTAGGATCTGTTTTATATAAAAAATTTCGTCCTAAACATCGTGCTACTCTTCTCTTGGAACAAATTGAAATTTTAGAGAGAATCTGGCGGATTAGTCCAGAAAATAAATATTAAATAGTAGACATAAAAATAGCAGACTACCACCGCCCTTTCTCATTTCAGTCCACACTGGAGAAGAAATCTCCGAAGTTTTGATGGATTTACAGTGGTTAAAAACCCGGCTGCTGGTGGTGGATTTTCCTTGACGGTAAAAGAGATCGCATTAAATTCGCCTGACTAAAGTGGGAGCGATCGCTAAAGAATCCTCAAATATTGCTCCTCGCCGCTTCAACTCCAGCCTCATCTGCTCACCAAGTCCTACATTCCATCCAAATTCAGCATTCTTAACTTTTGCACCGTTCAGGATAGCACCACTGAAGATGGCACCCTTCAAGTCAGCACCAGTTAAGTCAGCACGGCTCAGGTTGGCACCCTTCAGGTCAGCACCAGTTAAGTCAGCACTACTCAGAGAAACACCAATCAGCTCAGCACGCTTGAGGTTAGCGCCAATCAAGATGGCACCATTGAGGATGGCACCGCCCAGGATAGCATGGCTCAGGTTGGCATGGCTTAAATCGACGACACTGCTTAAGTCGGCACCGCTCAGGTCAGCATGGCTGAGGTTGGCACCTCGGAGATCCACCCCCCGGAGATCCACACCACTCAGGTTGGTGCAACTGAGATCGGCACTGCTGAAAATAGCATGGCTCAGGTCGGCACCGCTGAGGTCGGAACAGCTCAAATTGCCATCGCTGAGGTTGAAACAGCTCAGATTGACCCCACGGAGATCGATATTGCTCAGGTCGGCTCCTGCGAAATCTTCGGCAGGATTTAGAGCGGAAATTTCCGCAAGCTCAAACAAATCATCAGTTTGTGCCTCTACAACCAGATGGATCAGTTCTTCAATTTCCTGAAGAGATTTAGTCTTAGTCATATAGCAACACTGCCTGACTTAAATAGGGCGTTAATTTTGCATCTATTAGCCACTGGGTAATCATTATGTTTAACACTACCCTCTTATTAGAATTAATATCTTCTAAACCCACTCCTTGTATATCCCTCAACAGGACATCTTTCTTTGAAACTTCAAAGAAACCTGTCACAATGCAAGGCTTTTTCGTCACATACAAAGTTCCCAGTTTTTCCCGATAACTCACGCCAATCAATACTGGCTGACTCCTCTCTTTTGTAAAAGTCCAAGACGGGTTTTCTGGCTCCCCTTGAGTTGTAACTTGATAGGCAGTGACTCCAAATTTATTCATCATATCTGCTTTTTGCTCCCCGGTGCCGTTTGCTTTCGCTTTAGCTTTAATCTCACTTAGGGCAGCATCAAAGTCTTGGGAATTTTGAGATTTATTAACTTCCCGATTTTGTCTATCCGTGTGAATCAAAAGTTGACGCGAGCCTGTTAACTTACGCGACTCATAGGGCATAACGCCATTTGTCAGCTTCAGTTTTAGTTTTGCACTTTTTAAACCAAACTTGACTTGCCCGCCCAAGAACGACTCCCAATCTTCCTTGAAACTCACGGTCAAGTAGAGGTCAATGTGTCTAGGTGATTTTGGCTCCCCGTTCAATTCCATGTACAGGCAACCAGATTTGTTTTCTAGCTGAACCACCCGAAGCGGCTGGGGGAGAGGCTTTTGCATTAGAGCATCTCAAGAAGTGCAAATACATCGGGTAGAGAATCCGCAAAGTTGCCACTTCAGTTGTAAATTAGTCTATTCCTTTAGCAGCAAGATGCACCAGTTGCTTTGCCTACCTGGTGTGACTCATTCGGCAATTACTGAAATATTAATAAAGCTAACATAAAGGTGCCATCCATCAACGGTATTGACTACTAATTGAAACATACAATTGTCCTCAGCTATCGTCAAAAATTGCCCCACGCTGCTTCAGCTCAAGCTTCATCGCCTCGGAAAGTCCTAAAGCCCCTATTAGGCGAGCATTTTCTACATTGGCACCGCTTAAATTGGTACGCTTGAGGTCAGCATTTTGCAAATTCGCCCTGCTTAAGTTGGCACCACTCAAGTCAGCATCACTGAGAGTAGCCCCACTCAAATCTGCTGCCACCAACTTGGCATTAGGTAAGTAAGCGCTGTATAAGTTTGCACTCTCCAGGTTGGCACCACTGAGGTTAGCGCGGGGCATTTTGGTACGCAAATCGGCTCGACTCAGGTTAGCACCGCGCAAGTCAGCATCGCGGAGGTTGGCATTACAAAGGCAGGCACCAGCCAGGTTAGCACTTTCCAGGTTGGCACGGCTCAAGTCCGCAAATGTTAGGTCTGCGTCGCTCAGATTGGTATGATTGAGGTCAGCATTGCTCAGGTCAGCGCTGCGGAGGTTAATACCACTCAGGTCAGCTTTGGCAAAATCTTCAGATGGATTGATGCCAAGCATTTTGGCATGAGCTAAGAAGTCTAGAGCCTCAGCTTGCCATAGTTTCCTGACAAGAGAGGAGTGCTGTTGCTGGTAGTCGTTCGCCGCTTGCGAGTCAAGAAGAGCATCTGAGACTAAACGTAGATTTTTGAGCGCCAGCCCCTCTGTTCGACTGTCTTGCAATTGGAGGGCGATCGCTCGACACTCTTGAAAGCATTCCTTCGCCTGGCTATACTCCTCCAAGGAATAGTAAACCGCTCCCAGATTCAAGAGCGTTTGCATCTCACTTTGACGATCTTGAATTTCGCGGACAATGGTTAAACGCTCTTTCTGGTAAGCGATCGCTTTTAGCTCCTCTCCCATCAGGTAGTAAGCATTTCCCAAGTTACCAAGGGCATTCCCCTCACCGCGTCGGTCTTGGATACTTTGAGCTAGATTCAAGTGCTGCTGATAGAATGCGATCGCTTGCGGTAAATCTCCCGAAGCCTTGTATGCAGCTCCCAGATTCCCTAAAGCTGCTCCCTCCCCAATGCTATTTTGGCTGGCTCGATACATAGAAAGCGCCTCTTGCCAAGACTGCATTGCAGCCTCTAGAGACGCGATTAGTCGCGTCTCTATATACGCCTGATATTGCACAATTCCTTGCTTTAGCAGTTGGTCGGCTTCAGGAGCCATACTCCTCCTCTGCACCAGATGAGGTAATTGGATTAAGAGCTATTAACTCTTAACTCCTAACTTTTTATAAATAGCCTTTTTTTATTTTTTAGCAGATTGCCCCGCGTCGCCTCAAGTCCCGCTTTATGCTCTCTGGCAATCCTTCATTTTCGCCAAATCGCGCCTTCTGGACTTTCGCACTGCTTAGGTCAGTATCGCTGAGGTTAGCACCACGTAGGTCAGCGCTGCTCAGGTCAACACCCTGCATATTGACACCAATCAAGATGGCATTATTTAGGTTGGCACGGCGCAGAGAAGCATGACTCAGGTTAGCATCGCTTAGGTTGACACAGCACAATTTCGCATCCATCAAGTTGGCGCGGCGCAGGTCAACTCCAATTAGTTTGGCATCATTGAGAGTAGCGCAAAGCAAGTTGCAAGTATTGAGGCTAGCACCAACCAGGTTGGCACCGCTCAAGTTGATATTGATCGTGTCAGCACAAATCAAGTTGGCACTGATCAAGTTGGCGTTGCTGAGGTCAGCATTGTTCAGGTTGGCTCTGCTCAGGTTAGCACCACTGAGGTCAGCACAACTGAGGTTGGCAGCCAGTAACATAGTACCGCTCAAAATGGCACCGCTCAAATCGGCACCACTCAGGTCAACACCACTCAGGTTCCCACCAGCAAAATCTTTAAGAGGATTTAACCCTGCAATTTGCGCTAGTTCAGAGAAACTATCCGTCTCTGCTTCTACGACGCGCAGGATCAGGTTTCTAATTCTCTGGAGAGATTTTTCATTAGGCACATTCCCACTTGGCCTGATCTGCATAAGGTTTTATATTTGACTCCGCGACGCTCAGGGCAATAATTCTCTCTATCACTGCCCTCTTGTTACGACTAATGTTTTTCAAGCCTAGTTCCTCTGCATCAGGATAGTCTGTCACCAGACTTTCTTTTTGTAGCTGAGCCAAAATTTCTTCTAAAGAGCTTTGCAGCTCAGTGGTATTTTTATTTTTCAGTTGCTCTAGTTTTAAGTTTGCACAATTTGGGTATTGCATTATTTACCTCTGGGTAATTTGTTTAGTGTCTCTGTATCTAATTTTAAAATACCATTGTACTGTAATGGATCACGGTAGTGGGTATCCAATCTTTACGCCTTTTGGCTGAAAGTTTGGTTACAAAAAACACACATAATTTACCTACATAGGGATAGAGTCCATTTCAGTAATCGTTGCTTATGCCTTGTATTCCAAAATACTTCTGCAAGCTTAATGATAGTTAATATATGTCTTAGGGATTTTATTTTAAGTAAGTTATATGTAACATTTTATTATAAAAAGAGTAATTAAAAATACCTACTTCAGGATAGAGGGGTAATCTCGATGATTTCCTTAAAATCAAATAGAAAGAAATAAGCTTTCACCCATTCAAATTGCAATATCAATTAATCGTTTTTTGTCAGCTGTCGGTCGTTGGTTGTTTGTTGCAACTAATATCTTGTACCAATGTGAAATAGAGGCGGTTGCCTCCCTTCCCTGGAAACGAGGGAAAGGAGGCTAGAAACGGGCTTTTGTAGGGTTTATTTGTGGTTGCCGATATATTCTTGCAATGACTTCACCTGCAAGGGTTGAGACTGCAACGAACGAATCGCCGCCGCTGTTGCTTTGGCACCAGCAATAGTTGTGATCATCGGGATTTTGTAAGTTAGAGCGCTCCGGCGAATCAGCCGACCATCTGTCTGCGCCTCTTCTCCAGAAGGCGTAGTGATAATTAGCTGAATCTTGCTATTTTTAATTGCATCTAGTACGTGAGGACGACCCTCATGCAATTTCAGCACCAGTTCAACATCTAACCCATTCTCTCGCAATACTTTCCTGGTGCCTTCGGTTGCCATTATCTGGAAACCTAATTCCATCAGGTTTTTCACTACAGACACAACCGCCGCTTTATCGCGGTTGTTCATCGACACAAACACCGTTCCAGATAAAGGTAAACGCTGTCCTGCTGCCAATTCTGCCTTAGCAAAGGCTGTCCCAAAGTCGGCACCAATTCCCATCACTTCGCCAGTAGAGCGCATCTCAGGGCCGAGAATGGTATCTGTGCCAGCGAATTTCTCAAAAGGCAATACCGCCTCTTTGACCGCAATGTGACTTGGCATCACTTCCTCGGTAAATTTTAGAGATTCCAGCGTCGCACCTGCCATAATTCGGGATGCTAAGCCAGCTAAGGGAACTCCGGTGGCTTTGGAGACATAAGGCACGGTACGCGAGGCTCTGGGGTTGGCTTCGAGGATGTAAACTTGTTCGCCTTGAACAGCAAACTGGATGTTCATCAATCCGATGACTTTCAGGGATTTGGCTAGTTCGACCGTCCAGTTGCGAATTGTCTCCAGCACTGGCTCGGAGAGGGAAGTATAGGGCAACGAGCAGGCAGAATCTCCGGAGTGAATTCCCGCCTGTTCAATATGCTCCATGATACCGCCGATTACGACGTTGCCAGTGTGGTCTGCGATCGCATCCACATCCACTTCAATCGCATTCTCTAAGAATTTGTCGATTAAAATGGGATGCTCCGGCTCTACTAGAACGGCATAAATCATGTAGCGCTGCAAGTCCTCATCGGAGTAGACGATTTCCATCGCCCGTCCTCCTAATACATAAGAAGGACGTACCACAACCGGGTAGCCAATACGCTTCGCTACAGCTAGAGAATCTTCGTAACTCCGAGCCAGACCGTTTGCTGGCTGCTTGATATCGAGTTCCCGCAGGATTTTTTCAAATCGCTCTCGGTCTTCAGCAGTGTCAATCGAATCTGGCGAGGTTCCCCAAATTTTAGCTGTTATTTCCGGGTGGGATTGCAGATATTCCTGTAAAGGTAAAGCCAATTTCAACGGTGTTTGACCGCCAAACTGGACAATAATCCCTTCTGGCTGTTCCGCCTCGATGATGTTGAGTACATCTTCTTTGGTCAGGGGCTCAAAATACAAGCGATCGCTTGTGTCATAATCTGTGGAAACTGTCTCTGGGTTCGAGTTGACCATAATTGTCTCAAACCCTTCTTTGGATAAGGCATAAGCCGCATGACAACAACAGTAGTCAAACTCAATCCCCTGTCCAATGCGGTTCGGGCCACCGCCTAAAATCATCACTTTGCGCTTAGTAGAAGGCAACACCTCCGATTCTTCCTCGTAGGTCGAGTAGTAGTATGGAGTTAACGCCTCAAACTCAGCCGCACAAGTATCCACCGTCTTGTAAACAGGCACGATACCCAGCGATTTCCGATAATCGCGGACTTCATCCTCTGTGGTTTTAGTAGCATAGGCGATTTGGCGATCGCTAAATCCCTGCCGCTTAATATCCCACATTTGTTCCTTCTTCAGGTCTTTGAGCTGACTCCGCTTCAGGAACTTCTCGGTTTCCAACAGTTCCTGCATCTTATCCAGAAACCACAAATCGATTCCGGTGAGTTCATAAATCTCTTCCGCTGTCATCCCCATCAAAAAGGCATGACGCACTGTAAAAATCCGTTCTGGGTTCGGTGTCCGCAAACCAGCCCGAATTTGCTCCAATGAAGGTAACTTCTCCTTCTTATCGCATCCCCATCCGGCGCGTCCTGTCTCCAAACCACGCAAAGCTTTTTGGAACGACTCGCAGAACGTCCGTCCCATCGCCATCACTTCTCCCACCGATTTCATCTGCGTTGTCAGCACCGCTTGAGAACCGGGAAATTTCTCAAATGCAAATCGGGGAATCTTCGTCACCACATAGTCAATTGTCGGCTCAAACGAGGCTGGTGTTTTCTTAGTGATGTCGTTGGGAATTTCATCTAAGGAGTAACCCACCGCCAACTTCGCCGCCATTTTAGCAATCGGGAATCCCGTCGCCTTAGATGCAAGCGCGGAACTGCGGGAAACTCGCGGGTTCATCTCAATTACAATCAATTCGCCTGTAAGTGGATTTATGGCAAATTGAATATTTGAGCCGCCCGTCTCTACCCCAATTTCGCGGATAATCTTAATTGAGGCATCCCGAAGCCGCTGGTATTCCTTGTCTGTCAAGGTTTGCGCTGGCGCTACGGTAATTGAGTCCCCGGTGTGAATACCCATCGGGTCAAGGTTCTCGATTGAGCAGATAATCACTACGTTATCTGCCAAATCGCGCATTACTTCCAGTTCGTACTCTTTCCAACCCAGAAGCGACTTTTCCACCAGAATCTGTGACATGGGAGAAGCATCTATACCTCCCTGTGCCATTTCTTCAAATTCTTCTTGGTTGTAAGAAATACCGCCGCCCGTGCCGCCGAGGGTGAAAGCGGGACGGATAATTAAGGGGTAGGAGCCGATTTCGCGAGCGATCGCTTTCGCTTCTTCTAGTGTACTAGCAATTCCCGACGGACAAACTGGCACCCCAATTCGTGCCATCGCTTCTTTAAACAGCAGGCGGTCTTCGGCTTTCTCAATAGCTGGTAATTTGGCTCCGATTAACTCAACACCGTACTTGTCCAATACTCCATTCTTCGCCAGCGCCACGGCTAAATTTAGAGCAGTCTGACCCCCCATCGTTGGCAATAAAGCATCAGGTCGCTCTTTTTCTATCACCTTCTCCACCACGTCTGGTGTCATCGGTTCAATGTAGGTGCGGTCAGCGGTTTCCGGGTCGGTCATAATCGAAGCTGGGTTGGAATTAATCAACACCACTTCATATCCTTCTTCCCGAAGCGCTTTACAGGCCTGAGTCCCTGAATAATCAAACTCGCAGCCTTGTCCTATGACAATTGGCCCGGAGCCTAGTAGCAAAATTTTATGAATATCATTGCGACGGGGCATATTTGTTAGTCCTAGCGTAACCGTTGTCAAGTCCTGATCATTCTACGGGGTTTCATCCTATTCCTGGCGGGTTATTGGGTCTATTTTTCCAAGATTTGATGACTTATGATTTAGGGAGTGGGAGCTTACTTTCGTTACTCTCATTCCCAGGCGACCCCCTAGGAACGAGAGTAACTGGTGCGTATAGCACAGGTTGTTTCTGGCAAAAGCGGATTTTTTTGTTTAGCAGGGTTGACAAATCCAATCAATAAATTTATAGTTTTAGCTCGTATTTCCCTGTGCATCAATAACGAAAATGACAGAGAGAGATAAAGTATCTCGTCTCTGCCATAGGTTCTCCTCTATTGAAAGAAAGGCAGTTGGGGTGCTTAAAGCTGTCTTTCGTTTGAATATTTTGGCTTATTATAGCTGAAATTGACCAAGTTGTACAGCTAAATCTTAGTTATTGCCAGACTGGACAAATCCCAGAGTTAAGCTGTCATGGGCAAGGAAGTGAGCCAGATGATAAGCACGCTCCTCAGTTTTGAGTAAAATTTGTTCGTAGAGATACCGAGTAGCGCGATCGCCCAAACTTTCTGCTTGCGCTGCTTGACGGCGAATCAACCCAATCATAGCTTGTTCAGCAGCTAAATCGTGTTCCACCATCTGACGGCAGGAAAAAACACCTTCGTCTTCCGGAGTAAAGCAGCACAGTTCTGCTAACTTGGCAAAGCCAGCCACTGGTACGCCACCGAGTCCATCCAAACGTTCGCCAATATCATGAACGTGTCCCTGCACCTGTTCGTAGCTTTCGCTGAAGAACTCGTGCAGCATATAGAATTCTGAACCTTCAACTACAAAATGATGCTTTTGATATTGCAGGTACAGCGCCTGAAAACTTGCTAGAGCAATATTGAAGCCTTCACAAACTGGTTCAGTAACGCTGCGCTCCAGCAACACCGGATTGTCATAAACCTGACCAAAGGAGCGTAATACACTCTGAGTTTCCGACATGATCGTGTTCTCCTTTTCATTAAGCAACCGTTGTTGCTAATAAAGTCAGTGTATCACGCACTCCCAGTTTTGGCTCAAAACTAGCAGGGGTAAAGCATTCCTGCCAAAGTTTATTGGTAAATACAACGGCTTTTAGCTTGCCGAATTTGTCCTCAATGACTCCCTGGAGAAAGGGTTTCGAGTCTTCCACATCCGTCTAGGGATCGATCCAATTTCTGTCATATTTTTAAATTCTTGGCTAAGCTAGTTGAGAATTGTTAGCGTTTGGGTTATATGTAGTTATGTAGGAAAAGACGGGCGAAAATCCTTGCTACCGAAGATTTCACCGGATGTCAGGAAGTGGAGGAGAAAAAGTAAATGGTAATTTCTCGCGTTTGTAGGGACAAATGAATCCAATAGAGCCAAAAGTCGAAGCCAGCCTTGTTGTTGCAGTTAAGCCAGCAGATCGGTGGCAAGTCTATTACCGCTTGCAAGAACTAGACATACACTGCGGATGTTCGATTAACCAGCCTTTATGGGTTGATGTGCAAAGCGTTACCGGTGCTGTCCAGGTGTGGAGTGTTGTCAGACAGTTAACGGCATCCCGCCGCGACTTGGCGAGGCATCTTGAGCGATGTTGGCAATCCCTGTAACTATCCAAAAGAACTTTAAAAAGAGGATTTAATAACAGCTATGTCTAAAGAAAACTATCAAGTAGCACAATTTCATCTTCAAGGATGGTTATTGGGTTTTGTAGTTGAAGATGGCTATAAAATAAAAAGTCTGCGACTCGCCACTTCCGAGGGTGAAGCTCAAATCAAGCTTTCCAAAGAAGGTCGAATTTCCCTTTTCAGATCGGCAGTGCAACCGGGTTCTTGGGTGGAAGTTTTTGGCGAAAGAAAGCTAAAGCCCAAAAATGGCGAAATTAAACTAAAAGCTTATATTGTTAAACCAAGTGTTGCCCCCAATCAAGAGAGGGAAGTTGCACAAGTAGAAGTAATTCAGGAATTGCCTACACCTGCCAAAAAAATTCCCCTCCCTTCCGGTGTTAAAGCGACAATTTTGGTGTGTAAAAAGTCAGATTGTTGCAAGTTGGGTGCTAATAAAGTTTGTCAGGCTTTGGAAGAAGGTTTGCGCGATCGCGGCTTAGACGACCAGGTTACGATCAAGGGGACTGGCTGCATGAAGCGTTGCAAAGCAGGGCCAAATATCGTCATGCCAGATAAAACTCGCTACACTCGGATTGACGCTAAAGAAATCCCTGAAATTATAGATAAACATTTTCCAGATGAGACGATATCCCAAGAGCTAGCTGCACCTCGTTTGGAGTACGAAACAGTTAGGGTTCGTTAATAATATTTCCTGATTTATAGACAATAGAATACCCCCAACTTCTTTTTATCGGGAAGTTGGGGGTATCTGCTATGTGTAGGCTGCCATAATATTAGTACCTGACCAAAGCGAGTAGATGAATATGGCGATCGCTACTGTAACCGAAAGCTTTTCTTTAGAAGACTTTATGGCTAATCCCCCCGAAAACATGGAGTGGGTGGATGGACAACTTGTGGAGAAAATGGTAACGACGGTAAAACACAGCCGGGTTCAGGGTAAGTTAGTTCTTTACTGGGGAAATCACATAACCCAATCTGGACAAGGAGGAGAGGTTGTTGTAGAACTTCCCTGTCGGACTTTAAAGCAGGGGCGTCGTCCTGATGTATCCTATCTCACAGCGGAATTGGTAGCGCAGTTTGGTGAGGCGGGAGCATTACCACAAAGTCCGCCGCTAATTGCTGAAATCGCTTCTCCAACCGATTCAGCCGAGGATTTGTTTGCCAAAGCAAGCGAGTATTTAGAATCGGGTTGTCAGGAAGTTTGGCTGGTATTTCCTGAAAGTCGTCGGGTTTTGATTATTATTCAAAATCAGACATTAGGGTTTAACACTGGTGATGTGGTAAGTACGCTATTGGTACTGAAAGGGTTTAGTGTTGCGCTAGATGAATTGTTAGCTTGAAGCTCTATATTAAGTAGGATGAGAATTGCCTACCTTATTATTAAGGCTGGTTATAATTTTTCGCCTTTAAAGGAGTATATTTTCCTCCCAATCCTTCGACAATAGTGCGCGTATTAGCAATCAGCATTCCTTGGTAATTATCGCCTTCCGTTCCTAATGCACCGAGACTATCGGCAAATAGTTCTCTGTCTGAAACTTTGACATTCGCCTCTTTAGCTACCGCTTCAATCAGTCTGGGGTTCGTCGTTGTTTCTGCAAAAATTGTGGGGACACCAACGTTTTTGATGTCTTTAACGAGTGCTTTCACTCGGGCGGCGGTGGGTTTTTCTTCCGTACTCAGTCCACCCAAAGCTCCTTCAAAAGACAAGCCGTAAGCTTTGACATAGTAACCTAGGGCATCATGAGTTGTAACTAATTTGCGTTGAGTGGGGGGAATTGTGGCAACTTGAGTTTTAATCCAAGTATCTACCTGCCGAAGTTCACTTGTTATTTTTTCGGCGTTGCTGTTATAAAGTACCGCATTGCTGGGGGCTAATTTTTCCAAGTTGCTGCGTATGGTTTCCACAATCCGGATGCCATTTTTGGCATCGTGCCAAACGTGAGGATCGGGAATGGTTTTGCCATTTTCTTGAAATGGTTCTGGGTTGGGAACTGCAACTTCATTCACGGCAATTTTAGAAGCTGGATTTTTAGTTGCCTGGATTAATTTAATTAAACCTGGTTCAAAATCATAGCCTGCGTAGAGAATCAGTTTAGCGTTCTCAATGGCTTGGCGATCTTCCGGTTTCGGTTGATACAGGTGCGGATCGGTGCCAGGATTAATTAGGCAAGTGAGATCGATCGTGTTTTGGGCAATTTCTTGTGTTAAGTCACACAGAATATCGGTGGTTGCTACGACTTGCGGCTGATTCTTGTTGGTATTTGTCGGTATGTTAATTGGGTCAACTGGTGCTGAATTACACCCCATTAGTCCAAAGACGATCGCCACTCCGATAATTTCCAAGTTTAATTTCATATTCTGTAACATTCCTAGCGAATTGATGTTTTAATAAAAATGATAATCATTATCATATACAACAGGTCATGTTAGAGGTTCAGCATTTAGCTGTCAACTACCGGGGAGTTTGCGCGTTAGAGAATGTCAGTTTCCGTTTGGAACCAGGGCAAGTGGTGGGAGTGATTGGGCCGAATGGAGCGGGTAAGAGTACGATGCTTAAGGCGATTCTGGGCTTGATTCCGGCAAGGAGTGGAGTAGTGAAGTTTCGCGCCCGTTCTCTAAAACAGCAGTTGCAGCAAGTGGCATATGTGCCGCAGCGATCGCAAATAGACTGGGATTATCCGATTACGGCTTGGAATGTGGTGATGATGGCGCGGACTCGTCATACAGGTTGGTTTCGCCAACCCACTTGTCAATCTGAGGAAGTTGTGGCGGCGGCGTTGCGGCGAGTAGGGATGCTGGATTTGCGAAAAAGGCAGATTGGGGAGTTGTCGGGGGGACAGCAGCAACGGGTATTTTTGGCACGAAGTCTTGCACAGGAAGCTGAGTTATTCTTTTTTGATGAGCCGTTTGTCGGGATTGATAAGAAGACGGAAGAAGTTATTTTCAGTATTTTTGCGGAACTGAAGGCGGTTGGGAAAACTCTTTTGGTTATTAGTCACGATTTGGGTGAAAGTTTGAGTCAATATGATAATTTTTTGTTATTGAATAAACAGTTAATTGCGACTGGTTCGCGTCAGAAAGTGTTTACTGCGGCTAATATTCAAGAAGCTTATGGCTACAATTTGAATTGGTTTGCTAGTTGAATAGAGTTTTGATTGAATTCCTAATAACCAATGACTAATCACTAATGGCTAACTGGCTAATTGAACCATTGAGTTTTGAGTTTATGCGTCTGGCGATCGCTACTGCGGTTATGGTAGGCGTTCTTTGCTCTGTGGTAGGCAGTTATTTGATTGTCCAACGTATGGCATTACTGGGGGATGCGATCGCTCATTCGGTTTTACCGGGACTAGCGATCGCATTCTTTTTGGGTGTTGATATTCTCGTTGGTGCTTTTATTTCAGGTACTATCAGCACTTTTGTGGTTGCCTGGATTCAGTCTCAATCACGAGTGAAGATTGATGCCGCATTGGGCTTGGTTTATTCAGGTTTCTTTGCTTTGGGTGTTACGCTGATTACTCTTTTGAGAAGTAAACTGGATTTGAATAGTTTTCTATTCGGAGATATTTTAGGCGTAACCAGTGCAGATGCTCTGAGAACTTTCATTATTACTATTATTGTTTTATTGTTAGTCAAGCTTTTTTATAAAGAACTTTTGTTTTATACTTTCGATCCGTTAGGTGCTCAGGCTATCGGATTGCCGGGTAATTTCATTCATTTTGGATTGATGGCGGCGATTACTCTCACGATTATTGCTAGTATGCAAGCGGTGGGAGTTGTCTTAGTCGTTTCCCTGTTAATTGGACCTGGTATTACTGCCTATTTATTAGTAAAAGAATTGCACCTAATGATGGGATTAGGTGCAATAATTGCCGTAATTGCTAGTGTCAGCGGTTTGTATATTAGCTATTACTTGAATGTCCCCTCTGGACCAGCAATTGTGTTAGTTGTCTCTGGATTGTTTTTACTAGCCTTGCTGTTTAGTCCTTCCCAAGGAATTTTGACTAAGGCGGGAACAGCTAATCGTTCGACAAAGATTTTGCGACAAATAAAACAGTGGAGGCGGTGATGGGGGTTAGCGCATCGCCGCCTCTGCATCCTGACTAAAGGGTAAACTGACCTTGCATTTGACTCAAAGCCTTTGTGCAAGCAGCGCAGCTGCAACTCATGTGGTCTTTGATTGGATTACTCGGTTGCACAGATGCGAGAACTTGTTGATCCGCTACAACAACTTGTGCATGTGCAGTTGGTGCAGACAGCATGGCATTTGAAGCTTCAGCGGCTTCTGCTGCATTAGCTAACAGTAACATTGATGCCAAAATTACAGGGCAGGCTAGCATTGCCAGAGCAGTTTTGTTCATAATTTAAAAGCTGACAGTTTTTGATGGCATTATAGCCAATAAACAGTCAGCTAAGTTTCGCTCAACGGCGACCAAATCCTTGACCGCGTTGGCTTGGCGACCAAATTAGTATTTCGCCGTTGTTCCCCCCGGCGGCGAGTTGATGCCCTTGGGGATGCCATGCAAGGCAGGAAAAGCCGTCAGGTGCGCCAGAGAGATTTTGGGCTATGCTCTTGGCTTTGTGCCACAGACACACGCAGCCATCTTCTGATGCTGAAGCTAGGAGGAAGGTGTTTGGTTGAAAAGTAATGGCTTGTACGACTTCTGTATGCCTTTCTATCACTCGACCTTCCCAAGCGCGAGAGACATCTGGGTGCTTTTCCCAGACGACAATACATTCGGCGCTGGCGCTGGCTAAGAGGGGCGCACCTGTTTTTGTCAGTGCTTGCGACCAAGCTAGGCGGCGAATTTTACCGGGAAAGCCTCGCATAATCCAGGGGTGGGGATTGTTCCACTCTAAGACGGTGATGGTGCGATCTAGATTGCCAGAGGCGAGGTATTTGCCATCAGGCGACCAAGCGATCGCTAAACTAGCAGAATCAACCGACATCATATAAGGATCGTCGTCCCAATCTTGGGGATTCCAAATTTTCACCCCTTGATAGCCGCCAACTGTTAACCCCTGACCGTTGGGATGCCAATTAATATTTAAAACGGAAGATTCGGCAAAATCTAGAGTTGCGGCAATTTCGCGTTGATCGGCATCCCAAACTTGTACGAAGCGCCCCAAACTGAAAGCTAACAAATTGCTGCTGGGACTCCAAGCCATCTGGTCAACCCAAGCGCGTGCATTTTTCAAACTGGCAATTAATTCCCCGGCATTTAATTGCCAAATATTCACCCCTCCATCTTGTCCGCCTGCTGCTAAAAATTGCCCGTCTTTAGAAAAAGCTAAACAGTCTACAGATTTACTGTTAGCTGATTGTAAGAGGTTGGTTTCCTCACTTTGCAAAAGCATCACTTCCCCAGCGGCGGAACTTGCTGCTATTGTTCCATCGGGCGACCAAGCAACAACTGTCACGTAATCGGAGAGGGTTCCTTGCTTCGCCAATTTAAGCAGTGGTTCCTTTACGCTAGGCATCCTAAAAAGTCCTCTTTTAATTGGGCTTCGTTAAGATTGCGACCGATGAAAACAAGTTCATTTTTGCGTTCTTCGTCGGGTTTCCAGGGTCGGTCAGGGTTTCCCTCAAATAGCATATGTACGCCTTGGAATACATAGCGGCGGTCTTCGCCTGCAATATTGAGAATACCTTTCATCCGAAAGATATCTTGACCCTGAGTTTGCAATAGAGAACTTATCCAATGGTTGAGCTTTTCAAAATCAAGTGGTTTCGCTTCCACCAAAGCGATTGAATACACTGTTTCATCGTGTTCGTGGGCATCTTCATTTAAGAATTCTGGGTCAATTTCCAACGCCCGATTTAAGTCAAATGCTCCTACTCCTAAAAGCGCATCCATCTCTAACTCGGAGTTGCGGGTGCGGTAAATTTTTGCGATCGCATTCATTGAGCGAATCCGCTTTTCAAGCTCATCCAGTTGTTCTGGTGTCACCAAGTCAGTTTTGTTAAGCAAAATCACATCGGCAAAAGCAATCTGTTCCTGCGCTTCATCCGCTTCCCAGTGATTCCAGATGTGAAGAGCATCTACAACTGTCACTACAGCGTCTAACTTTACGCGATCGCGCATATCCTCATCCACAAAAAATGTCTGAATCACAGGCGCAGGATCGGCGAGTCCGGTGGTTTCAATCACCAAATGGTCAAACTTATTCCGCCGCTTCATCAAGTTGCTGATAATCCGAATCAAGTCGCCGCGCACGGTACAGCAGATGCAGCCGTTGTTCATCTCAAAGATTTCTTCATCGGTATTGACAATCAGTTGGTTATCAATCCCCACTTCCCCGAACTCGTTGACTATCACCGCCACCTTCAGACCGTGTTCGTGAGTCAGGATGCGATTTAAGAGCGTTGTCTTCCCCGCACCCAGGTATCCGGTGAGAACGGTGACGGGAATGGTGTTTGTCGGCGCTTGTACCATGATGGATTTCTCTAGTTCTGTAATAATGATAATCATTATTACATCATGAGCGGCAACCCAGAGGAAGGGTGAGGGCGCAAAGCGGTGTTGCTCTTAGCACGTCCCCTCCTTGAGGAGCCTTCAGTGAAAAAAACAGATTTTCCTCTAAAACTTAACGATAATCAGAAAATAGATAAGAAGAAAAGAAGCAAGCATTGAAAGCTCAAAGAGAAGCATTTCGTCAGCGTTACCAGGGAATTTTTAAACGAGTTTAGCCTGAGTTTATTGATTACGTCAGAAAAACCAAAATGCTCCTCTGTTGCTTTTCCAAATCAATTAAACAGGGGTATCTGGGACGATATGATCGAGGGCAATTTGGACGATTTTGAGGTCAATTAAGCGCGATCGCTTTCGCCGATTCAAGTGCGAATCGTTCAGCACGTTTAGCCGATTCAGCTTCTTGCTTGGCGGTTATTAGGAATTGGTATTAGCGGACAGTGTAGCTGGCTTATTTTTCCGCAATCATTTATGCAAGAAAGCCTTGAAAAAGTGTAAACTTAGTTAACACCATTTCAAGCCAATCGTTGCTCGTTTGAAATGATGGTCGTTTGAAGATATCGAAAAGTAATCGCCTCAATAGTATTTTCAAGGATTGAACGACGATCAAGATCCTAAGAGGATGTCTGAGAAGTGTACTAAGCTAAGCGTCGTAACATCAAACGAATGTTTGCGATATAGATAAAAGCTTCCGACGTCTGCGGCAAAATTTCATAATCCTTAGAGAGTC